>JACFNJ010000022.1:10284-18990 GCA_019454865.1 Bacteroidia bacterium | reverse complement strand
AATATTTATTACCGGTTATTAAATCACAGTCAGGATGTAAATAGTCAGGATTTTTGTATGAGGTATTGCTATCGCTATAGCATCTTAATATATCATCACTTTCAGCCACCGAACCTCCAACAAATGCCCCCCAAAAATAACCTAAAGAACCTATTCTGTTTATTGCATAGGTTAAGGATCTTGTATTTAGCCTCCAACTATTGGTGTTGTTCCCCAATTGTTTAATTATTTGTCTACGTTCAAATTTTTGATCAATCATTACACTATCTACATTGTCAATTAAATACTTTAAACCAACAATAGAGTCGATGCCCCATAATTCAGATTGAAAAGCGTCTGTTGCTTTAAACTTACTTTCGTGAACAACAACTGTATCGCCCGGTTTTTTCAAAAAATCATACAACTTAAATACTTGGTTATGGTAATAGTTATAGTACAAAATAGAATCGTTGTTGCCCGATAGGTACTCAAAACATTCAAGCCGCTTGGTATAATTATCTCGGAATGAAGTAACTTTTACTTTTTTAAAAACTAAATTGTTTATGGTGGTATCACTAACTACTTCCATTGTATTTAAGTTGTTTGTTTTACCCCGAGTATAATACCACTTAGCACCAATAGGAGCAAAGTTTTGTGCTTGGCTTTGTGCCAACATCAGCCAGCAACAAATAATTAATAAATAAGACTTCATGGTGTTATTTGGTTAAGATCATTCTTTTGGTGTCAACCTCTTTGTTGTCTATAATTAAGGTATACATGTACATACCAGCCTTTAGCTCACTGCCGTATATAATTGCCTTACCTTCTCCTCGTTGTTTTATTTCAAAGTTTTTAATTTCACTTCCTTGCATATCATAAACATGTAGGCTTGCCTTTTGGCTATTTTCGGGTATATTATAACTTATACTAGTATTTTCTGAAAAGGGGTTTGGTACATTTTGTAATAAGTATGCACTTTCTGTGTTTTCGTTATTAGATGTAGGTATTGTAGTTCCTTTTTTACCCAATTGTCCCGTATTGTTGTTTTGTTTGTTGGGGCAACATTGGTTTAACTGTTGTTTTAAATCGTTTACCGTTTGATATTGTTCTTTAAGTGCTTCGATAATTATTGGTATTAATCCAATATAATTAACAGATAAATGACTTGAAGTGTCGCCACTAACTAGTTCGGGGTATAGTTGCTGAATTTCCTGCGCTAAATATCCAAATTCTTGTTTTCCATTATTAGCTAAGTTACGGGCATTTTGCGCTTGTATGGTTTTAAGTTTTACAGTATCTGTAATTCCATTGGTTACTAGCATTGGCTGATTTAGCTTTTTAGAATATGTTTTACCCTGTAGTTGGTATAGCTTATTTATTTGGTTGTTTGCAATAGGTTGTATATTGGTTTTAAGTTTTGCATCTGATGCTAGATACACACTATATGTTGCAATGTCTCCCCATACATCTAATTTGTAGTTTGGCGTAGACGTACCAATACCAACGTTAGCTGTTACATCTTGTAAAAATAATACATTGTTTTGTGAGTTTGGATTGGGAAAAGGAATCCAAAAATTAAGCCCTCCCGCAGCATCCCAATATTCAATACCCCAACGCCCGTTATCTACACCTAAAGCAGGGTAAGAACCCAAAAGAAATGGTGTGTAAGTATCGTATCCAATATGGAATTTATTATCCATACGTAACTTTACTTGCGCTGAAGCCGAATTAGTGAAAAGAAAAGAAAAGAAGGAATTACCTTCAATAGGTTAGTTTTTTTCATGTTATACTTATTTAATTGGTTTGAATATCAAAAATATAAATTATTATTAAAAATCCAACTTAAATATTTTCAGCTATTAGACTAGTCTACCATCCGATTTGTCTTCGGTTATTTTATTAACTTATTTGTGATAGGACTATTTTAAAAATAGAAGAGCAGACTTCGTGATAGTTTTTAAAGGTATTTGACAGTCGCATATTGAAATAGGTTCTACAGCTTTGATAATTATGTTGCCTAAGTAATACTACAAAAAACGCCAATCTGATCAGTAAGATTGGCGTTTTCGGTTTAAATATTAATTGATAAAATAAGTCTAATGAAAATATAATTTTTGATTAGTCTCCAATCTCCCCAGGATCAATTGGGTCATCAATTCCGCCATCATTTTCGCCATCACATACATCTAGGTCTGGATTTATTCTCCATTCAAAGCCAGAACCTTGTTGTGCTTCAAAGCCTGTTTTAGTTTCAATATAGTTACGTGCAATATAATTAACACTAGCACCAGTTTGTATGGTTGCCCACCCATTAGGTATACTACCTGTAACTGAGTAGCCAAGCATTATAGTGTGTCTTCTTCTAGTGTATGACATCGAATTAGGTATATATGTTTTGTTTTGCTCGTACATTGCTTTATAGGTTAGCGCTTTTACGAGAGCAGCATAAGCATTTAATCTACCAGTACCAATTAATCCAGAAAATGAAGACGCATCTAAAATGGGAGACGTAGTCGATTTTATTATTTCTTCAATTTCAGGTGGAGTTAAACATGGGTTGACATCGAGAATTAAAGCAGCAGCACCTGCAACTTGAGGAGCACAAGAAGAAGTTCCCCAGAACGCAGGATAGGTGCTATTTTCATCAGTTGTTACAAATTTAACCATAGCGCATAAATCTACTCCAGCATAATGAGATGTATTAGTTGGACCATGCATATTACTTTCGTCAACTTGACCAACAATAATTACACCCGGTACATTCCATAATGAAGAATGGTAGGCAGAACCTGAAATATTACCAGCCGCAACAACTAAAAGTGTACCATTATTTACGATATTTTGAGCATCAGTTGTGCTTAATCCTGTGCCATTATAACTAATACTGATTATTTTGTTATTATCGTCAAATGCTCTTATGATGCTTGGACCAGGTTGGCCAGATGCGCCTTGCGGATTAATATAATACTGTGTATTGTCTGCCGCATAAAATGAGCATCTTGTATTATAACCAACTGAAGCTGTTCCGATACCATTATTTGTTTGTGCAGCTATTACACCTAATACACGCGTTCCATGGCTGCCTGATGTCCAACCAATGGGCCTATTATTAAGATTAGTAACACCTTGCATTTCATAATAAGGTATTTTGCCCTGTAAATCTGGCTGGGATATATCAATGTCAGCGTCAACAACTGCAACTTTCAAATTAGGATTACCCTTAGAAATTGTCCAAGCACATGAGGCTTCTAAACCATCTAGTGTTGCCCATCCACCCCAAGCTAGAACAGGATCATTTATTGAAGCAGGAATTGGGCAAGTAGCTGTTGTGCTAGAAGCTTCTAATAATCTAATATTCTCAAAAAACTTTAAACTATCGAGAACATTGATAAAATCAATTGCATTAGAACTAAGTTCGATTATGTAATGATTTGCAAACACTTCTCTTTTGGGGGTGGATAGTATTGGGGCATATTTTTTAACTCTATAATCACTGAAGAGTTTATTGAGTTCTGAACTTAAAGTTATTAATCCATTTTCACCTCCTGGAAGTGGTGAGTCGGATAATGTTATTACTTTAATAAATTGGATTTCATTATCTATGTAATTTTGACTAAATAATATAGGATGAATAAGCAGTGTTGCTATGATTAGCATCACGTATTTTAAATATATAAACTTTATCATAATTTAGTGAATTTTACTTTATGAATTATTTTTCCAGTATTATCATTGATTGTTATATAGTACAGGCCTTGTGTAAAATCTTTTACCATTATTAATGATTGGTTTTGGTTAGTGATTTTTTGTTGTAGCATCAATTGTCCTATATTATTGATAATACATAGTTGTTCAGCATTGTTTCTTAAATTATTTATATTTAAATAATCACTTACTGGGTTAGGATAAATGTTTGCTGACTGAAAACCATATTCATTTAAAGCGGAATATATATAATCACAGGGTCTATCACCAAGGTTTTTGTCTTTAAAGTTATAATTAGGCGTGCTATAACACCTGAAATTAAACTCAACTTCTCCCTGTGCTGGCATGTTAAAAAGACTTATTAAATGTCGGCTAAAGTCAAACGTTTTAATAAATCGCTCTGTATAATATCCGGGATTAAAATCACTCCCTAATAGCTCGTTAATATGTTGCAATTTATAAACCCTCACAGAATCATTAACATCAAGTGTGTTGTATTGATAAAAAACAGTATCTATAACTATTTGGCTAATAATGCTTGTGTCTTTATTTGAAAGTTTAAAATAAACATCTACACTAAATGTATCTCCAATTTGTTTCTCAGTATCAAACAAAAGACATTTTTTAGCATTAAGCAAATAATAAACCTTTTCGTTTTCTTGTTTGATGTAATAAGTATTACCATTACCTCCAATTGCACTAAAAGTATCTGTGGAAATTACAGTGTCTTTAAGTGCTTCTAAAACAATATAGTTTTCATTGTTTCTTTCATTAAATCCGTAATGCCACTTAGCACCAACAGGAGCAAAGTTTTGTGCTTGGCTTTGTGCCAACATCAGCCAGCAACAAATAATTAATAAATAAGACTTCATGGTGTTATTTGGTTAAGATCATTCTTTTGGTGTCAACCTCTTTGTTGTCTATAATTAAGGTATACATGTACATACCAGCCTTTAGCTCACTGCCGTATATAATTGCCTTACCTTCTCCTCGTTGTTTTATTTCAAAGTTTTTAATTTCACTTCCTTGCATATCATAAACATGTAGGCTTGCCTTTTGGCTATTTTCGGGTATATTATAACTTATACTAGTATTTTCTGAAAAGGGGTTTGGTACATTTTGTAATAAGTATGCACTTTCTGTGTTTTCGTTATTAGATGTAGGTATTGTAGTTCCTTTTTTACCCAATTGTCCCGTATTGTTGTTTTGTTTGTTGGGGCAACATTGGTTTAACTGTTGTTTTAAATCGTTTACCGTTTGATATTGTTCTTTAAGTGCTTCGATAATTATTGGTATTAATCCAATATAATTAACAGATAAATGACTTGAAGTGTCGCCACTAACTAGTTCGGGGTATAGTTGCTGAATTTCCTGCGCTAAATATCCAAATTCTTGTTTTCCATTATTAGCTAAGTTACGGGCATTTTGCGCTTGTATGGTTTTAAGTTTTACAGTATCTGTAATTCCATTGGTTACTAGCATTGGCTGATTTAGCTTTTTAGAATATGTTTTACCCTGTAGTTGGTATAGCTTATTTATTTGGTTGTTTGCAATAGGTTGTATATTGGTTTTAAGTTTTGCATCTGATGCTAGATACACACTATATGTTGCAATGTCTCCCCATACATCTAATTTGTAGTTTGGCGTAGACGTACCAATACCAACGTTAGCTGTTACATCTTGTAAAAATAATACATTGTTTTGTGAGTTTGGATTGGGAAAAGGAATCCAAAAATTAAGCCCTCCCGCAGCATCCCAATATTCAATACCCCAACGCCCGTTATCTACACCTAAAGCAGGGTAAGAACCCAAAAGAAATGGTGTGTAAGTATCGTATCCAATATGGAATTTATTATCCATACGTAACTTTACTTGCGCTGAAGCCGAATTAGTGAAAAGAAAAGAAAAGAAGGAATTACCTTCAATAGGTTAGTTTTTTTCATGTTATACTTATTTAATTGGTTTGAATATCAAAATTAAATGTATATCCGTTATTTAACAAGTAAATTTTAGCAACAGCTAAAGTAAGTCTATCAAAGCACTTCTCGCCAAAGTTTCTTCTGTTCAACTTATAGCAAAATTCGTCTAAGTAGTTTTGAAGACATGTTCCTTTTATTTTATGGTATATGCCCAATAATGATCTTTTTACATTAGCAATTGCAAAATATCCCCATTTTAGTGTTGTGTTGGTTGTAACTTCATTTGATACCTCACTTACATGTACTTCAACATAATCAGCAATATCTACATAACTTGTGCTTTTATCAGTAAATACAATGCTACTATCTTTAATACTATTTACACAAATAATTGGTTGATTGAATCCGAATATGACTGTCTAAAACTTGTATTTTAGAGTACCTGCAATGCTTCGACCTATTTCCTGATTCTACATCTTCCAGAGGAGTAGATTCGACCAAAACAGCTACATACCTTCGTTTTCTCACTGTTTGCGAAAATGCTCTATACAGTTTTGCTCATCAGAAAATTGTAATAAAAAGTTTAGTAGTTTCATAACACAATATTCTACCTATACTACGTAACCTATCTGCGTTGTGGTATATTTGCGGATATTCATTTGTTTTTTATATTCTATGCTTTATAAAATTCCTTTTGAAATTATTCCGATTGATAGGCGTGATTATCATTTATTCTTAGACATATTTATTCATAATAAATCGTGTCGTTTACTTATTGATACCGGAGCAAGCAAAACCGTTTTTGATACGGAAAGGATTCTTCGATTTATTAATGAAAAGAACTTAAACACAATTGAATCAAAAACCGTAGGACTTGGCGTATCTAACATGGAAACAAAAATTGCAATATTAAAGAGAATTCATATTGGCAAGTTAATGATGAAAACATGGAGTGTAGCTGTTTTGCCAATAGGACATGTTAATGAATTGTATCAGACACTTGAAATAACACCAATAGATGGTGTGTTAGGTAGTGATTTTTTAATGAAGCATAACGCAATCATAAATTTCAGAACCAAAACATTAACCCTTTCTAAAAAAGTAATAAAAAAAACAATTGCTTAACAAACTAAATAAGTTTATCTTTCGTATTCATTATTAAAATAATATTATGCCCACACAGTTCATTAAAAAAATGTCAAAAGCAGAAGCTGGATTCCATATTTTGATGTTGTTATCTTTTGCAGATGGAAAATTGAATAAAGCTGAAAGTGCTGTAATAATTGATTTTTTAAATGACCATTTTACCGGAGATTTGGATATTATAAAAGAACAAGCATTTATATATGCATTACCAAGCGAAGCGCATGAACAACACTTTGAAGAAGTAGCTCAGCATTTCTTTACAATTACTACCGAAGATGAAAGACACACACTAACGCGATTTGCAATGGACGTAGTAATGGCTGATGAAGATTTGAAACAAGGAGAAAATAGATTTATTACAAAGCTCTATGATTTATGGGCTATTGAGTAATAATTAGTCTTTAATTGTAATCCATACTTCTTTACCTGCGCGCGGAGCAATTGAATCTGCACATGGTGTAAAATAAATGGTATTGAAATAGTGCTTAAAGTATTCATTGTACTCATAAATGTTTCCACCAAATGGAGGTCCTCCATCAAAGTCTGTATTAAATAAGAGTCCAACTAATTTCCCGTTTGGTGCTAATAAATTTTTCATCTGCTTTGCGTAGTCTCTACGTAATGCTGGCGATATGGCGCAGAAAAAAGTTTGTTCTATTATTAAATCGTACTTGCCTTTATGAGTAAAAAAATCACCACAAAATATTTTGAGATTACCGGCTGATACAGCTGATTTGTATTTGTCCTTAAGTTTGTTTGTTAATGTAGGCGAAATATCAATTACATGGATATGATTAAATCCTTTTTGTAATAAATAATCAACCTCGTATGCATTACCGCATCCCGGAATTAATATTTGAATATTTTTGTCTGTGATTGTATCAATGTATTTTTGAATTGCAGGCGATACACCATTTAAATCCCAACCGGTCTGTCCTGTTTGCCAACGATTGTCCCAAAACTCTTTACTCATAACAATTCGAATTTATTAAAAATATTCAGGTAAAATTTAGTATCGTTGCAAATAAATTTTTATCCATGAAGTTTTTTATTGATACAGCAAATCTTGCACAAATAAAAGAAGCAAACGAATTAGGTATTTTGGATGGAGTTACCACAAATCCTACATTAATGGCAAAAGAAGGCATCAAAGGGGAGAAAGCTGTGATGCAACATTATATAGATATTTGCAATATTGTAGATGGCGATGTGAGTGCCGAAGTAATAAGTACAGATTTTGAAAGTATGATTGCCGAAGGCGAAAAGTTAGCAGGTTTACACGAAAATATTGTTGTTAAAATTCCAATGATTAAAGATGGAATAAAAGCAATAAAATATCTGTCATCTAAAAATATTCGTACTAACTGCACATTAATTTTTAGTACAGGCCAAGCAATTATTGCAGCAAAAGCCGGTGCAACTTATATCTCTCCGTTTGTAGGAAGATTGGATGATATTAGCTATGATGGTATGCAATTGATTGCTGAAATAGCTCAGATATTTGCAGTACAAGGTTTCCCAACACAAATATTAGCAGCATCTATTCGAAATCCGGTTCATATTATTAAATCTGCTCAATATGGTGCACATGTTATTACAAGTCCATTAAGTTCTATTTTGGCATTAATAAATCACCCATTAACGGATAAGGGGCTGGCGCAATTTTTGGCAGACCATGCAAAAGTAAATTCTTAAATTAGTTATATTAGGGCGATGTTTTTATCGCCCTTTTTTATTTAAAATATGCTGCAACCATTAAAGATTTATATAATTGACGATCATCAAATGTTAATTGATGGGATAAGAGCATTGTTAGAAAATGACAATCGTTTCGAGATTTGTGGCTATTCATTATCAGCAAAAGAAGCGTTAGAAAAAATGAAAAAGTGTGATGCTGATATTGTAATTACAGATATTAGCATGCCTGAAATGAATGGACTGGAGTTTGTTCGATTTG
>JACFNJ010000022.1:3281-10263 GCA_019454865.1 Bacteroidia bacterium | reverse complement strand
AATATTGGTGTTAAGCATGTTTTGTGATAAAGTGGTAATAGCTGACCTAATGGAAGCTGGAGCTAATGGGTATATTTTGAAAAATACCGGAAAAGCAGAGTTAGTAGAAGCATTACTTTCAATTGCTAAAGGCGAAACTTTTTTGAGTAAAGAAGTAAATGAAGAACTAAAAAAAGTAAACGAAAAGACCGATTATCGTTTTGTGCTTTCTGCCCGAGAACGGGAAATAGTTCAATACATAGCTCAAGGTTTATCGCATACTGAAATTGGAGAAAAAATTTCTATCAGTCCTCGAACTGTTGACTCGCACCGAAACAATATTATGCGTAAACTCAATGTTAATAGTATCGCTCAATTGATACGTTTTGCTCTTCAAAATAAAATTATTGACTAAAGCAATGTTTTAATTAGCTTCTGCTAAATGATACTCCGCTAATTGTTGTATTGGAGATTTAATTATTCTATTCACCTGCATTCCATTAGTCCTAGCAATCTCTTCTAAAATATTTTTAAAAGCAGAAGCTACAGAACCTACACTGTTAAAAGTATAGTTTTGATAGTTTGGATATTTACTCACAATATTTCTGAAAAAATCTTGAAAGGATTCAGAAACAATATCAGTAATGTACGAATTGTTTTTATGTAGTGTTGTGAATCGGCAGAAGCTTGCCAAATAACGATTAGGCGAAGGTTTGTTGTATAAGGTATGAAGTATTTGCTCGTTGCTGGTTAGTGAAAATTCATTTCTAAACTCTTCCAATAAATTGGATGGCATGAGTTTGCGCATGTAATCACGTACCAGCTTTTTACCGATATAACTTCCACTTCCTTCATCGCCCAATAAATAACCAAGCGAGTCGATATTTGCAATGCAATTCTTGCCGTCATAAATGCAAGTGTTTGAACCGGTTCCTAGTATTGCTGCAAATCCTGAGGTATTACCCAAAAGAGCTTTTGCACTTCCTAATAAATCATGGTTTACTTCAATTGTTGCAGTATTAAACGCTTTTTTTAAAGCATTATAAACTATATTTTTTTTGTTGTCTGTAGAGCAGCCTGCTCCGTAGAAATATATCTTGTTAATATTAGTTACATCTACTTTATTCAATAAGTTTTCATTTAAAGCATCGTAAATAGCGTCCGTGTCAATAAAATAAGGGTTAAATCCAATGGTGTTATAATTTTTAATTGTATGCTCTTTAGTATTACATAAAGCCCAATCCGTTTTGGTTGAGCCACTATCTGCTATTAATATCATTGTGTAAAATTGGTTGAGTTTAAATTACAATTTCTCTCCAAAACATAAGTCGCCTGCATCTCCTAATCCGGGTACAATATAGCTATATTCATTTAATGCTTCATCCACTGCTGCTGTCCAAAGTGTAAAATTACTTTTTATATTTTCCTGTACAAACTTTATCCCTTGCTTACTTGCTATTAAACCTAAGATGTGTATGTTTTTGGGTATTCCGTTTTTTAACAATGCGTGATAAGCTGATACAATACTTTGTCCGGTTGCAAGCATTGGGTCAATTATTATTAAATCTCTTTGTTCAATACTCGGGCATGCTTTGTATTCTACTTTTATTTCAAAATTGTGGTTGTCTGTATGGTTTCTATATGCGGAAATAAATGCACAATCCGCTTTATCAAAAAAATCAAGCAACCCATTGTGCATACTTAAACCGGCACGAAGTATTGTGGCTAATACCGGCTGCTCTGCTAATCGTTTGCTATTATGTTTGCCCAATGGTGTAGTTATTTCAATTTCTATCCAGTTGAGGTGTTTGCTTACTTCATAAGCCATTATTTGACCAATTCGTTCTATATTTTTTCTAAATCGCATTCGGTCTGTTTGTATGTTAACATCACGTAATTCACTTACAAATTGGTGTAATAAATTATTCGAGTCGGAAAGATTTATCCATGTCATTCTATCAAAGTTAGGAATAAAAATTATTTTGCGTAAAAAATTTTATAGCGATAAAATACAATATCAATGAAAATAACTTTTTGGGGAGCAGCAAAGCAAGTAACAGGAAGTATGCACTTACTTACTTTGGATGACGGGTACAATATTTTGATAGATTGTGGAATGAATTATGAGCAAAAACGTGTGTTGAATGAAACTGCTTTTTCATTTCCATTTAAGCCCGAAGAGATTGATTTAATAATACTAACTCATGCACATATTGATCATAGCGGAAACATTCCAACAATAGTAAAACAAGGATTTAAGGGTAACATAATTTGTACAACTCCTACCTTTGAATTAACTCAACATTTATTGATGGATAGTGCAAATATTCAATGGAGTGATTACAAAAATCAATATAATAAAGTATCAAAAAGTAAAAAAGCAAAAGTACCCAAGCCTATTTATCTAAAAAAGGAAGTTGAAGCAGCAATGGATTCTTTTTTGACACTTCCATTTAACAAGAAATTTTTTATTAAGGATAATCTTGACATCGAATTGGTAGAAGCAGGACATTTGCTTGGTGCTGCAAGTGTAGTTATAGAATATACACATAATAATTGTACAAAACGGGTTGGATTTAGTGGCGATTTGGGCAGAAAACATGCTGAGTTGATACGCACTGCTGAACCAATGAAAAATTTAGATTATTTAATTTGCGAAACCACTTATGGTGCACGAAATCATTCGTCAGCAGACTTGGCAGAAGAAGAATTGCTAAAATACATTGACGAAAGTATTGTAAAAGTAAGAGGAAGGTTGGTTATTCCGGCTTTTAGTGTTGGTCGTACGCAAAGTATTGTTCATGTTTTGTGCCGAATTGCTAAAAAGGGATTACTACCACCCGTAAAAGTATTTGTAGATAGTCCTTTGGCTATTAAATCTACCCATGTCTATTCCAATCATCCTGAATTGTTAAATGCTGACGCAAAAAGCTTTTTAAATACTTATGGCGATTTGTTTGAATTTGAAAATCTGGTTTGGATTGATAAGCTTGAACATCATGATTTAGTTTCTTCCTATCAAAATTCCTGTATTATCATTTCTGCAGCAGGGATGGTAGAAGGAGGTAGAATACAAGAACACGTTAAAAATAATATCCAAAACCCTTTTAGCACAATATTAATTGCTGGATACTGTGCCGAAGGAACGCTTGGACATCGTTTGTTGTCGGGTCAAAAAAGTTTATCAATAAAAGGTAAAGACTATCGGATAATGAGTAAGATTGCAAAAACAGATGTGTTTAGTTCACATCCGGATAAAGATGAAATACATAACTATGTAATGGCATGTAACAACTCTAACCTAAAGCAAATATTTTTGGTACATGGTGATGAAATAAACCTTGCTGCAATGCAACAAACATTATTGAAAGATAATTATACTAAAGTTGAAGTACCTGATTTTGGTGATTCCTTTATGTTGTAAACAATAGTTTTGAAAGCTATTTACACTTTGATTTGTACTGCTGTTAATTGACTTAAATGAATAAAAGATCAAGGTTTTTACTGTTTATTCGCAGTTTCTGTAGAGGGTGTTTCAGATGTATTAAAATTGTTATTACTTTTATTTTTTACCCAGCCTGCAAGTTTTTGAATATTTCTTTTAATCCACGAGTCATCTCCTTTTAATATGTCTTGTATCAGTGTTGAGCTAAGTATTCTACCCAAAGTTCTTTTTATTAATCCTGCATCACGCAAGAGTAAATCTTCAATCATAAATGTGCCAAGAATACCAAGTAAATTGCCTTTAATTGATAATTGACTTCCTGTATTTTTATTTATCCATTTTGTGATACCTCTTTTAGCAATATTCAACGGATGCATAGTTTCTGTCAAATATGCTACATCCTGTTTTAATGACTCCAATTGCAATTTTTTTTGTTCTTCCAATTGAAGTATTTGTTGTTCAATTTCTATTAAATTTCTTGCCATATTATTCGGTAAAAAGTTTGATAAATAAATTTTGAACGGGTTTTACAACTAAATTTTTTCTGAAAATAAACAGCAATAAAGCTATTACTATATTGGCAATTGCTACATAACTAAATGCAATAAATGTGTTAGCTACCAAATTAGTTAAATACAATGCAATTGAAATATTAATGAATAAATATGCAGCAATTAAAAATAATGCTAATAATAAAAATGCAGTGATATTTCCAATTGCAGCACTTGTATGCTTTACTGTTTGAAGTTTGATGATTTCTTTTTGAGTTTCAACATACTCATTCAAATGTTCCACAATTTGGTTGAGTAGTACTTTTGGTTCTTGCTCCATAATAGTTGCAAGTTAGTGTTTTGGATTAAATTATTACCCAGCCTATATAGTCAAAAATATCTTTACGTATTGAGTCAACACTTTGATTTAAAATGTTATCTACCTTTATTACATCCAAACCGGGTAGTACCATTAGCTTGTTGCGAGCAGTAGTTTTTTGAATATCTACATAAACTCTTGCTTGCTCAATCCCCATTTCTTGTTTTTGTTTCATATCTTTAATCCAGGTAAGCATAAGTAAAAAATTACTTAGTTCACCGGAAACTAATGGTTTCAAATCGTTCCAGTTTTCAATTTGAGCATTCTCACAAGCATTCAGCATGGTTTGAAGCATCTTATCAGTTGGCTTCTTTGTGTTTAATGTAGGATACATATTTCAAAAATCCGATTACATGCAGAAATATTCAATACGTTAAAAAACCTAAAATGCTTATTTAAAAGATTTTTGAAAACATTTGTATTTGTACCAAATAAATGTATTTTTGCAGTCCTTTAATTAAAAAACTTAATAATAAATAACATGTTTGCAATAGTGGAAATCGCTGGCCAACAGTTCAAAGTAGAAAAAGACCAAATGCTATATGTACATCGTTTACAGCAAGCAGAAGGCGCCAGCATTGAACTAAACAATGTGTTGCTAGTAAGCAACAACGGAAATGTAAAAATTGGAGCTCCGGCTGTAGCTGGTGCTAATGTAAAAGCAAAAGTTTTAACCCATGTAAAAGGGGATAAAGTAATTGTTTTTAAGAAAAAACGTAGAAAAGGATATAGAAAGAAAAACGGACATCGTCAATCCTTTACTAAAATTCAAATTGAAGCAATTAACGCTTAGTAATTAATTATTAACCGAATAAAAACGTAAAATAATGGCACATAAAAAAGGTGTTGGTAGTTCAAAGAACGGTCGTGAGTCGCACAGTAAGCGTCTTGGTGTTAAAATATTTGGAGGCCAAGCAGCTATTGCTGGTAATATAATCGTTCGCCAACGTGGAACAAAACATCATCCGGGTAATAACGTAGGTATAGGAAAAGACCATACATTATTTGCACTGATAGATGGAAAAGTAGTATTTAAGAAGAAATCTAACGGACGCTCATACGTTTCTGTTGAAGCGTAAGTGGGTAACATATTATAATTTTTAAAGCCATTCAAATTTTGAGTGGCTTTTTTGTTTCTTAAATTTTACTTTTTATAAACAAATTTTCGGACATATTGAAAATTCACTATTTTCCCATTTCAAATTTTAGTGAAATGCAAAAACATCTTGTTGGTTTAATGTGCTTTATTCCATTTTTTATTGTTTCGTGTACAAATTCAAAACCTGATGCTACTTTACAGGCTAAGTTGCTTACAGATAGTGCGATAAATCTTACTAAGGCTTCGTATTCTAGCGAGTCTTTACAAGCTGCTTTAGGGTTATTGGATAATGCCATTGCACATGATCCTACATATTACGAAGCATATTGGAATAAGTTAATGTATCAAAATCAGTTGGGTTTGCGTGATGATGCCTTTAGAACTCTGAATAAATTGGAAGAACTTCGTCCTTATAGCCCTGATTTGAAAGCAACATGTGGTATTTTTTTATTGTTACGACAGGATTCTATTGGTGCAATGAAGAAATTTGAAGAAGCGGATATATTGTTTGATAATATTTTAGATACTATTAAAGCAGATAACGACCCTTATGAAACATATTCAATTAACAAAGCTATTAATTTACGCTTTTTGAATAAAGAACATGAAGCTCAAATTCTGTTCGATTCTATTTATTCTCGACACGATAACCCTACTTTGCTTGCTTTTATTAATCGTTTGAAACAAATGTCTAAAGGCGAAATGTTGCATCGTTTTGGAGTAAATTAAAGGAAATTTAGAATGACGTTTTCATTTAAGAGTACAATTCAAATAATAATATTATTAATTTTTCAATCCATTCCTTTTTTCTTTACTGATAATGCATTTGTTGAATCACTTGCATTAATTGTAAGTGCTATTATTGCTTTGGTGTTTATTATTCAGTCTCCTGATTGTTTTTTATGGATACAGGCTTTAAAACAGCAGTCTCGCCCAAAGTCAATTACATTTGCTATTTTTTTAGGTCTTGTTTCTGGCTTTTTGCTTTATTGGCTTATCGTTCCTGCTATGGCAAACATTTTAAATGACACTACTTTTCAGCCGTCAATAGATAAACTAAAAGGTAATTTTAAATTATTGTTGTTGGTGTTTTTTACCATAGGGTTAACATCCGGAGTTTGTTACGAGATGGTATGGAGAGGATTTTTACAAGAGCGTTTTATGCAGTTATTTAAGAATAAGTATTTAGCCATAGCTGTTGCAGCACTGTTCTCGGCATTACTTGCATTAAATGGAGGAGTGGCAATAGCAACCGGAGTTTTTCTTAATTCATTCTTTATCGGTTATATTTATTTAATCTATCGTTTCAATTTAATGTTTGTAGTAATCGTACATACATTTTCAGATAGTTTATATTTTATGGCTTTATACTTAGATTTACCTACTAAATTATTTTAACATGCGTTTTAAGCTAATTCTATCTTTTGTTTTATTATATAGTTGTGTATATGCTCAATCGGATACATTTCGTTTAGCGTTTGGCTCATGTGCTAACCAGTCGCATCCTTTGCCAATTTATGATGTTGTTGTAAAACATAAACCTAATGTTTTTGCATTGCTTGGCGATAATGTGTATGCAGATACCAAAG
>JACFNJ010000022.1:0-3271 GCA_019454865.1 Bacteroidia bacterium | reverse complement strand
TGGTATCAATATACAACAGAATGGCAGAAAAGCCCACATATAAAAACTTGAAAGCTAATGTGCCAATTATCGCAACATGGGATGACCATGATTATGGCGAGAATGATGCAGGAAAAAACTTTAGTGCTAAAGATACATCCAAAAGAGCATTTTTGAATTTTATTGAAGAACCGGAATCTTCGCCAAGGTGGAGTAGAGGAGGAGTTTACGATTCATACTATTATACTTTCAATAACAAAACTATTCAAGTAATTTTATTGGATGTAAGGTGGTTTAGAGATGACTTGAAAGCGTATGATGGAAGGAAAAAATGGAATCCTCGTTATTGGTACTACAAACGATATGCACCATATGAAATTGATGCTAAACAAACAATATTAGGCGATGAACAATGGATATGGCTTGAAGAAGAACTGATGAAACCAGCCGATATTCGGATAATAGGTAGTGGTTCTCAATTTGGAAACTCTTGGAATGGCTATGAATCGTGGGCAAATTTTCCTAATGAGCAGCAACGGTTATTTAATTTAATCCAAAAAACTAAAGCAAATGGAGTACTTATAATGAGTGGAGATGTGCATTATGCAGAACTATCGAAACTAACTCCTAAAAATTTATATCCTATTTATGATTTAACTGCTAGCGGGCTTTCGTCAACATGGGAATTTGCTACACCAAATAAAAACAGAATTGAAGGACCGGTAATGCAAAATCATTTTGGAATGATTACTCTAATAGATAAAGAAACTGACTGCGATATAATTTTTGAAATTTGGGATGTAAAGGATAAAAGATGTATCCAAAAAAGAATAAGTTTGAGTGAATTGAAATTAGAAAACAAGTAGACTAACAAAGTATAGAAGCGCTCTTTGTAATGAATAGTAAGATTATTCTAAAACATATTATTAATGTCAAATTCCTTTGTGGATATATGTTGCTTTTTATTTTGATCTTTTGTGTTGCTTGTTCACAAAATGAAAATCATGTTTCTGCTGATGCACAAGGCGTATTTAATACATACGATTCATTAATGGAGGTTCAGAAATATTCGGATGCAATAAGTACTTTACAAAATAATTTTAATGAAAATGAAGCTACCGATTATGATAGACTTACATACTACCAATTAGTAGCCAGGTACTATTCGGATGTACCACTCGACTTAAAGACTACTGAAATTTATTTAGATAGTTTTGAAATGTTAATGCCGCTTTTCGAAAATCTAAATTCTGAAAAGTTGGGTTTTTATTATCTTAAAAAAGCAAAACTGGCAGGTGCAAAGCAAGATTATGATCAGGCATTTTATTATTTTTATAAATGCAAGCAATTGTTAGATGTAAACGTTGATTTTAAAAATAAGCAATATTATACCAATGAACTTGCTGTAATTTTATTCAAGGAAGGCTACTACTCGGTAGCTAAAGATTACTTTAAAGAGGTTTATTCAATAGGCACTAAGCACCCTGATTTATCTGACTTTGGATATTCATTCCTTTTAAAACACATGTCGTTAAATAATGTTGGTGTAGCATTTGAACGAATGAATGAACTGGATAGTGCTTCGTTATATTATAATATGGCATTAGATGTTGTTGAAAAGAATTTAAAAATATACCCTGAAAAATTAAATCGTATTGAACAAGCCAAAGCAATAACAAATGGAAATTTGGGTGGTGTATATGTAAAGCAAAAGAAATATACCGATGCTTTACCATTATTAGTTGAAAGTATTAATTCAAACCTTAAAGAAGGTTATGATAAAAATGATGCAATTTTGACCAAAATAAAACTGGCTCAATTGTATAATGAAACACATAGATACGATACTTGTTTTGCGCTAATAACTGAAGTAGAGAAGTACTTAAGCACATCTACAAATATTGAAGCATTATACCGAGTTGAGAATTTAAAGTATAGTTATTATATCAATATAAAAGATTTTGCAAAAGCAATTACTGCAAATGAAAAACGATTAATACTAAACGATTCGTTAAAAGTTGTAAATAAAAGGGGGTATACCAAAGAGAATTTTATAAAATACAATGAGTTGGTAAAAAGTCAAATTGATTTAGAATTGTATAAAAGCTCAAACCGAGTAAAATCAATTTATCTTTATTCAGCTGCAGCATTAATTGTAATGTGTACAGTTTTAATATATGTTTTATTACGTGTAAGAAAACAGCAAAAAGCGCACATTGAAAAGCTCAGAAAATTGAATTTGGTAATTGCATCAACTAATAATCAATTACAGGAAAGTTTAAATTCTTTAGAGTTACTTCAAGAGGACAATAAGAGATACCAAAAATTAATTGTACATGATTTGCGTGCACCACTTACATCAATATTAAGCTTAATAAATCTTATAAAATTAGAAGAAACAACAAACGAAAGTGTAATTCAATATATTGATTTAGTAGAAAAATCGGGAAATAAAGCGATGCTGCTTATTGCAGAGATTTTGAAAAAGGAATCTAATAATACTTCATTAGAAACAAAAGTTACAAGCCTTGAATCAATTCTTAGCCCATGTATTCAGATGTATCAGTCCCACGCATTAAAGAAACAGATTTCAATAACCACACATATTGAAATGCATGATGTAAATGTAAACGTAGATAAAATGTGGAGGGTATTTAGTAATATATTGGCTAATGCAATAAAATTCAGTAATAAGAATTCTGTCATTACTATTTCAACACATGCAAATGATAAAAAAGTTCTTATTGTTTTCAAAGACGAAGGAATTGGCATTCCATTAGAAAAACAAAAGGATATCTTTAATACATACGCAATGAAAGGCCAACAAGGTACAAGCGGAGAGGTTTCTTATGGCATGGGAATGTTTATTTGTAAACAAATTGTTGAAGCACATGGTGGTAAAATTTGGTTTGACTCTATTGAAAATAAAGGCACTACATTTTATGTAGAATTGGATAGAGTAGTAGAATAGTATTATGCACAAAAAAAGAAGACCTCAATTTTGAGGTCTTCTTTACGGTTTATCTATCTATTTTTATTTTACTTCTTCAAAGTCCACATCTTGTACATTCTCAGTGTTAGTTGATGAACCTTCTGTACTGCTATTTGCTGCATTGTTTGATGCGTTTTGTGTTTCTTTATATATATCTTCACTAGCAGCAGCCCATGCAGCGTTTAATGCTTCCATGTGAGTGTCAATTCCTGCTATATCTTTTGCTTCATGTGCTTTCTTTAATTCAGCCACTGCCTTTTCAATTGCTTCTTTTTTCTCTACCGGAATTTTCTCTCCATA
>JACFNJ010000278.1 GCA_019454865.1 Bacteroidia bacterium | reverse complement strand
GTTGTTTCCGGTACTAATAGCTGCATAACCCAATGTAGTTGTATTGTTTAATGAATCGAAACTTATGTCTGCATTATTTCCTAATGCGGTATTATTTTCTCCATATGTAAGTGTAAATAATGCATTAGCACCAACAGCGGTGTTTGCATTAGATGTAGCGTAATATAATGCAGAACTGCCGATTGCTGTATTTGTGCTTCCATTCACGTTTTTATATAAAGCACCATTACCCATTGCTGTATTAGACGCACCAATTGTATTAGAATACATACTGGAAACACCAACAGATGTATTTGAGCCGCCAAGTGTATTGTTATACATTGAGTTATTACCCAATGCCGTGTTTGAGTTACCTTGTGTGTTTGAGATTAATGAATTTGCTCCTACAGCAGTATTAGACGAACCGGAAGTATTAGCATACAATGCGCTACTACCTATTGCTGTAATTGATGAACCTACCGTATTGGTATAAATTGCATTTGCACCAATTGCTACGTTAGACGATCCGGTTGTGTTGTTGCGCAAACTGTTAGTACCAATTGCACTATTTGATGTTCCGCTAGTAAGCGAGGTTAAGCTATTAAATCCAATACCTGAGTTTCCATCACCGGTAGCAATATTACCACCAGCATACGAACCCATAAATACATTCGCCTTTACCTGATCAAGTTTTCCGGATTGTACATTGTTTACACGGAAATATAAAGGCATTGTATCCGTAGTACCAATAAAATATCCCGGAGGGTTTCCGGCATTTCCTGTAAGACTCCATCCACCAAGTTGGTTTACCCAACTAAGTATTCCGCTTCCATTATTGCTTAATATCTGTCCACTGCTTGCTTGCATATTTGGGAAACTATATGGAACATTATTAATGCTCTTTATATTTCCAACAGAGTCCACCTGAAATTGGGAATTATTTCCTACCGAAAATTTGGATACGGGTGTGGTTGTGCCTATACCTACATTTTGTGCTGACAAATTTGCTGATAGTGCTACAACAAATGATAATAGTAATTGTTTTTTCATTTTAATTAGAGTTTAATAGAAATTATTGCAAAAATAATCCACATACTTTCTATAATTATGTTTTCTGAATTTATTATTTGAATAGCAGTTTTAGCACATTGAAAAGGTAAAAGACGAAACTCAACCAGCTAAAACGTATTACTTGCTCATATAATGCAATAATGCTATCTATTCAGACGAGAAGGTTACTTTCCAGCCTTCGTTTAGTGTATATTTGGCATTGTTGGGAAATGCAATTCGAACACCCCAGTTAATAAGCAGGCCGCTTCCTAACGACATAAGAAATGCGTTTGTTGTACTTATGTTTTCACTTCTATATACATCACTCAAAAAAATAACCGAACCTAATGTGGCTGCTATGTTTATGACATCTTTTGATATTTCAGCAACTGCGCTTCTTTTTCTGAAATGGGTTAAATCGGATATACGAATTGTTTTAATATTATTTACAGATGCATTTGGTTTCTTAAGTCTACCCAAAACATTTGGAGAAAAGCCCAAAACGATTGTGCTATCCGTTATATCAAAAACAAAGTTGGTAGCAAACTCTTGTTGTTGGTTGTAGCCTTTAAAACCTAAAAAAACTTTAGTTCCAGGCTTTACCAAATAGGACTTATTGGTTTTAAGGTTTGTAAAAGTAAGCGTTTGTGCATTAGCTGTTACCAATAAAAATGTAGTGCAAATAATTAAAATACTACGCATGTTGTTGCAAGATATGATTGCCAATAACACAAGTCAAGCATCGGTGTGCTTGGCAATAATTTTTAGTAAGATTTAACATCGCTTGTGATTGTAATGCATTTTGTGCGGTCAATCCGTTTTTTTTCCAAAAAGATACAGTTGAGTTTATTTCTGCTTTTATTTCTTCCATCCATTGTAATGCGGTATCACAATGGTTTTCATTTAATGTTTTTTTTCCGTACAGAAATTTGATAGGAACAATTGCGTTAATGATTAAATGCTGTATAAATT
>JACFNJ010000277.1 GCA_019454865.1 Bacteroidia bacterium | reverse complement strand
TTTTCGGTATCGTTATGGTAATGTGCGTGCGCAAGTAACTCTAAGGCATTAGTTGTTTTGCCCATTGCCGAAACTACAACCAATAAAGGTTGCTCAGTATGGCTTTTCATTATGTTTGCTACATTTCTTACAGCATCAGCATCTTTTACCGATGCTCCTCCAAATTTAAATACAATCACGAGTTATATTATTTTTTTTATAAATTGAGGATGCAAATATATAGTACGATTGAAATAATAGATAAGATTTGTGATAGTAATTGCTAATTCTATATTTGCCAAACCAAATTATATTTAATGTATGAGTAAATTTAATGTAACCACCTTGGGACAATTTATTATTGAACGCCAACATGAAATTCCGGTTGCTAAAGGCGAGTTTTCACGCTTATTGCGCGATATCGGTATTGCAGCAAAAACAATTAGTCGTGAAGTTAATCGTGCCGGATTAGCAGATATAATTGGCGAAGCAGGTAGTTCAAATATTCAGGGCGAAGACCAAAAAAAATTAGATGTAATTGCCAATGATTTGGTATTGGATTGTTTTAGAAGAGGCGGAGAGGTGTGTGCCGTAGCAAGTGAAGAAGACGATGATATTATTTATATTGATTCACCGGTAAGCAAAAATGCAAAATATGTAGTGTGTATGGACCCATTGGATGGTTCAAGCAATATTGATGTAAATGTTTCTATCGGAACTATTTTTAGTATTTACCAACGTGTAACCCCTGTAGGTACACCGGCTACTACTGCTGATTTTTTTCAGCCGGGAAATAAAATGCTTGCTGCCGGATACGTAATATATGGCACAAGTACCATGTTGGTATATACCACAGGCAAAGGAGTAAACGGATTTACTTTAGACCCCGGAATAGGGGAGTTTTGTTTATCTCATAAGGATATGAAAATACCGGAGCAAGGCAAAATTTACAGCTACAACGAAGGCAATATTTTAAGTGCTCCTAATGGAGTGAAAGAATATATTACCTGGTGTCAACAAGTAGATAAGGCTACAAGCCGCCCTTATAGTGCCCGTTACATTGGTAGCATGGTTGCCGATTTTCATCGCAACTTGTTAAAAGGCGGAATTTTTATTTATCCACCAACCGAAAAAGCGCCTAACGGAAAATTACGCTTGTTGTATGAATGTAACCCTATGTCGTTTATCATGGAACAAGCCGGAGGGTTAGCACATACAGGCAATGAGCGTGTTTTGGATGTGGTGCCAACAAATTTGCACCAACGCGTGCCAATTTACATGGGCTCTAAAAGAATGGTTGAGCAATTGCTTGATTTGTTAAAATAAAACTTAGTGAAAGGTTTTCTCCCACTCGCTAACGCAATTGGTAATTGATTATTCTATTTTCTCCCACTAGCTAAAGCAAGTAGGAATTCAGAATTAAAAATTTTTATTTTTTAATTTTCCTTCACTTCAAACGCCTGATGCAGCAAAGCTTTGAGCAATAGCTCGGTGGCTTGTTGGTTGGCAAGCACCTTGTCTTTTAATTGTTGGGTAAGGGCAAATTGTTTTTCTATTTCTGCCACTATGCGCTTTTGCTCGGATAGTGGTGGGAGGGGGATTTTTATGTTTGGGCATGTATAACTGAAATATTATCTTGTCCTGCAACTCCTTTTGTTTCAAACGTATTTGTTTCAGACATTTCATTCAAAAACCAAAAAAGATATTTATTGCAATCCTTTATCAAAGGTTTATTTAAAACCGCTGCCTGATTGAAATTGCATTCTGGTAAACTTTTAGGAATAATTGAGTTCTTACCTAGTGGAGGCTAACAATATTCATTAATATATCACTATGATTAGCACGACATCTTTTCAATTGACCATTGTGAACTTCTGATTTAATATATTGTGGCTTGTAATCAAAATCTATATTTTTCATTGGAATTTTCATTGGAATGGGTTAAAACCGCATTCCTATTGATTCATTTATTTTTCATTGGAATGGGTTAAAACCGCATTCCTATTGATTCATTTATTTTTCATTG
>JACFNJ010000276.1:542-2017 GCA_019454865.1 Bacteroidia bacterium | reverse complement strand
TCTTGGTTTTTGTTTCACTTTATTTGTCTATTCAAATCATTCATTTGTTGCGAATAAACTTATGGTGTTTTGATAAACCTGAACAATCAATTAATATCCAAAATTTACCTGAAATTAGTGTTTTGGTTGCTGCCAGAAACGAAGAAAAAAACATTGGAAAATGTATAGAAAGTTTACTTGCATTATCCTATCCAAAGCACTTGCTACATATATATATTGGTGATGATAATTCAACCGATAATACTGCTTCAATAGTTAAAAAATATTGCGATAGCAATACACAGGTAAATTATATTTCAATTCAAAAAACATTGGGTGTAGCCAAAGGAAAAGCAAATGTTTTGGCTCACTTGTGTAATGTTGCCAAAGGTGATTATTTTTTTATTACGGATGCAGATATAATCGTACAGCCACTTTGGGCAAAAACTATTTTATCCTATTTCAAAAATAATGTAGCCATTGTGAGCGGAACTACCGTAGTAAAAGGTGATGGTTTTTTAAGTTCGATGCAGCAAATAGATTGGCTCTATTTTATGGATTTGTTGCTAACATTTGACAAGTTGGGATTAAAAAGCACGGCTGTTGGAAACAATATGGCAATTACCAGAAGTATTACCGAAGATTTCATGTTGTTTTATCAAGTACGTAAATTGGGCTTTTCAACTATCAATATGATTCATCCCAACGCTATTAATTTTTCTGCAGCAGTTGATAATTGGAAAATACTTTTACAGCAACGCAAAAGGTGGCTCAAAGGTGCAACAGGACTTCCGTTTTACTGGTGGATTATTTTTTTAGTTTATGCGTCATTTTACCCTGCATTACTTGCGTTGAGTTTTTATTCTTTTTTATTCGTGTTTTTTTTGTTGGCAGTAAAGTGGCTTTTACAATCAATTGGAGTAATACTCCGATTAAAACAACTTCAAATTCCTGTATCAATATCCTCAATTGTATTATATGAGTTTTATTCCGTATGTATTACATTGGGTACTGCTTTTTACTTTATTTTACCACAAAAGGTAAATTGGAAAGGCAGATATTATTAGCAATTCGTTTGTATTTCTAACGTTTATACCATTTTTACGAATGATAAATCTCAAACATGAAATGGAATATTTTTTGTTAAATTCGCCCACACACATTTAAATATATAAAACATGAAGTATGTAGCTTTAAACGATTTACACGTATCATTAGGAGCAAAAATGATTGAATTTGCAGGATACAACATGCCTGTATTGTATGATAATTTAATTCAAGAACATCTTGCTGTGCGTAACAGTGTTGGTGTATTTGATGTTAGTCACATGGGTGAGTTTATTATAAAAGGAGATAAAGCTTTAGATTTATTACAATTAGTTACCAGCAATGATGTAGCGAAATTAGAAGATGGAAAAATTCAATACAGTTGTTTGCCTAACGATAAAGGAGGAATTGTTGATGTCATGGCGGGTGTCGAACTGGGTGAAGAGGGA
>JACFNJ010000276.1:0-532 GCA_019454865.1 Bacteroidia bacterium | reverse complement strand
TTATCGTGTAGCTGCCGATACCTATTATTTAGTTGTAAATGCTTCTAATATTCAAAAAGATTGGGATTGGATAAGTAAACACAATTCATTTGGTGTAGAAATGATAAACGATAGCGAGAACACTAGTTTACTTGCAGTTCAGGGCCCAAATGCAATTAAAGCCTTACAAAAGCTTACTGCAGTTAATCTAAGTGAGATGGAATATTATACATTTAAACGAGGAACACTTGCAGGTATTGAAAATGTATTGATTTCAAATACCGGTTATACCGGTGCGGGAGGTTTTGAACTTTATGTTCCGAATGGTGAAGTTAAAAAATTGTGGGAAGCTGTATTTGAAGCTGGCAAAGAGTTTAATATTAAACCATGCGGATTGGGTGCAAGAGATACATTGCGCTTAGAAAAAGGTTTTTGCTTATACGGTAATGATATAAATGATACAACATCGCCAATAGAAGCCGGATTAGGATGGATAACTAAATTTACAAAATCATTTATAAATCACGAGTATCATAAAGCAATAAAAGAAAAT
>JACFNJ010000021.1:12066-19364 GCA_019454865.1 Bacteroidia bacterium | reverse complement strand
CGTTTTACGCGTTGTATTCCGTTAGGTGTATTTAGTAATGCCTCCAAATGGCTTTTATCTTTTAACTCGCGCAACTCTTGATTAGCTTGCTTAAACTTAGTGAATACCTTATCGTTTAATTCTTGGTATTGTTTAGTCAATTTTTCTTTTTCACTTATCGGCACAAATCCGGCATTATTCCAAGCATCTTGAATATTTTTCAATTCAGCTAAGATGTTTGCTCCTTCTTCACGATTCAATAGTTCTTCAAGATTTTTTAAGAGTTGTTTTTTGGTTTCAAGATTTTGTTTTTGTTCTTCAATTTGTGATGCAAAGTGCTGTGCTTTTTTCTCGAAGAACATATCACATGCTGCACGGAATCGTTTCCAGATTGTTTCTGAAATTTTATCCGATACAGAGCCTATTTTTTTCCATTCTTCTTGGAATTTTTTTATCTCATTCGTTTGTTTGTTCCAGTCAATTGGTGTAGCTGCAATTGCTTCTGCCTTTTCGCACAAATCCGTTTTGGCTTTTAGGTTTTGTTCGCGCTCTGCATGTAAGTTTTTAAAGAAAACATTTTTATTACTAAAGAAAACATTGCGTGCATTGCGAAATTCATTCCATATCTCTTCGCTAACTTTTAACGGAACTTGACCAATCTTTCTCCATTCTTCCATAAATTGATTTACAACAGTTGTATTATCAATCCATTCTTTGGCACGTATACTATTGGTGTTTGCATATTGTAACATTTTGGCTAAAATTTCTTTTTTAACTGCTAAGTTTTCTTCCCGTTTTCTTTCTCTTTCGGTTTGTAAAGCTTTAATCATTTCGAAAATTTTATCACACTCAGCTTTAAATCTAGCCCAAATATCTTCGTTACTTTCTTGTGGTACAGGACCAATAGTTCTCCATTCTTCTTGATATTTTTTTAATAAAATTAACGCTTTGTTAATGTTAGTTTCCAAAGCCAATTCTGCAACATGTTTGGTTAGTGCAATTTTTTGATCAAGGTTTTTATTTCTGTCTAATTCTTTTAGTTCATTATTAATTGAAACTCTATCGTAAAACTTCTCCAAATAAAACTTGTAGCTTTCCCAAAGTCTTTCAACATGCTCTTTTGGTATAGTTTTAATTTGTTTCCATTCGCTTTGTAAATCTTTCATTCGTTTGAAGCTTTCCGATGTTTCTTCTTCATCTAATAAAGTTTTTATTTCTTCCAATAAAGCTTCTTTTTTAGAAAGGTTACTTTGTCTTTCTGCTTCTTGTTTTGCAATTTCTCTTGCTCTTTTCTCTTTTAGCTCTTTATAGGCATTGTAAAATAATTCGCGCGAGCCATCTGTTTTAAATGCAAAATCATCTTTATTCCCACCGGCTTCTATAAATTCTGCTAAAGCTTGTGCACGTTCCTCGGCAATTAAATTTTCAAATATTGGTTTTATTGTTTTAAAAATTTGCGAAGCCTCGTTAAGTTCATTTTCTTTTACAATAGTTTGTGCTAATGCTACTAATTCAGCTTTATTAAACTGTGTGTAATTTTTTTCTTCAACTTGTAATGAAGCAGCAGTTTCTAACTCGCTGTCATCATGTGTTACATCAGCAGTATCAACATTTTCGGCAGCCATAGCATTCATTTCCGCCTCAGTTGGCTGCTCTGATGGCGTGGTCGGAATAGTGTCAACCGTTTCGGTTGTTTCTGTTTTATTTATTTCGTCAGTCATTTCCTATAAAAAATTCAAGGGTTTCAAATTTAAAATTTTTTTCAATAAAAAACTGTGATTTATTTGGATTAAAGATACTTGCGTATGAATTGCTAAAAAATAGACCTATATCAATTTTTAGGTACTATTTATTTATTCCTTCTTCACTTAATAGCCACAATAATGCACTCATTGATGCTGCTCCAAGTTCCAGCTCTCGTTTGTTTACTTTGTCAAATGTATCTGCTTCGCTATGGTGATAATCAAAATATCTTTGTGTATCGGGCAAATAGCCAATTAATTTCGTGCCTTGTGCTTTTAGTGGTCCAATATCTACTCCACCCCAGCCCTTTTGGAAATGTTCTATTCCATACGATACAAAATATTTTTCCCAGTTTTTTAAATACGGTATTATGTTATCATCATCAACACTAAATATTCTTGGGGTAAATCCTCCTAAATCACTTTCAATGGCTGCAATATGTGTAATGGATTTATCTATTGCTGCTACTCTTGCATATTCTATTCCTCCTCTATTACCATTTTCTTCATTCATAAATAAAACAGCTCGTAGTGTGCGTTTGGGCTTATATCCAAGTTGTTTTATTATTCGTAATGCTTCAATGCTTTGTACGCATCCTGCGCCATCATCATGAGCTCCTTCGCCTACATCCCAACTGTCCAAATGGCCACCAACTAATATAATTTCATTGGGTTTTTCGTTACCCTCTATCTCTGCTATTACATTGTAAGATTGCACATCAGGTAAGGTTTTACAATTCAATTTCATGTACATTCTAACTTTGGATGGTGTTTGCAATTTGATTAAATTACTCAGTGCATCTGCTCCTTTAGTGCTTATTGCGCAAGCCGGAATTTTAGGAAACGAATCGTTGTAATGTGTACTGCCGGTATGTGGATAATCATCGTTAGCATGCGTTAATGAACGAACAACTGCACCTACTGCTCCGTAACGTGCAGCTTCACTTGGTCCACTTCCTCGCTGATCTGCTGCTTTACCATACGCTACTCCTGTATTTATAATTGTTGGGTCCATCGGACGATTAAAAAAAACAATTTTTCCTTGAATTTTTTCACGTCCTAATTTTTTCAATTCTGCTAAACTTTTTACTTCTATTACTTCTGCATCAAGTCCTTTCTCGGGTGTATTCACACTTCCTCCCAATGCGCAAATACGTACATCAAATTTTTCAAATCCTTTTGCTATAAATGCTTCTTCTTTTGCCCCTCTTACCCAATGCGGAACCATTACAGGCTGTAAATAAACTGTATCAAAGTTATAGCTTTTCATTTTGCTGAACATGTATTGCACCGCCTTTTCTGCTTGCTCTGATCCGCTTAGTCTATTGCCAATGTTTTTGCATAAATATTCTAGTGTAGCATAGCATTTTCCATTGGTTAATGCTTCATCGTATATTGATTTTATTTCTCTTTCGTAGTTTGATTGAGCTGCTAATTGAAACGAAAGAGTTAATAAAGCCGCTGTTAGTATTTTTTTCATACGTACTATTCTTTTATGAATTTGATGTAATTATTGTTTAGTTGAATAAAATATATTCCTTTATTGAGATCAGACACATCTATTACATCACTTGTTATTGTTGTGTTTTTTGCTGCTTGTCCAAGTTGATTGTATATAGTTAATGTTTTATTATTCTCAGTATATATATACAATTTATCTTTTACCGGATTAGGATATACAGTGATGTTGTTTGATGATATTTCATTAATTCCGGTTATAGTAGCATCTTTTGCTGATACATTTTTATTCAGTAACCAATTGTTTGGGTCAACATCAATACTTGTTACGGTAGTGGTAATAGGAATTTTGAACCAATTTTCATTTTTATTTTGAATTACTCTAATGGTAGTATCAGTATTGCCAGAATTTATTTTTAACTCCAATGAACCTACAAATAGTGGTGTACTTCCACTTACTGTTTGCCTTGATACGATATATAAAGTGTCGTTTAATTGATTCCAGTTTATCGTGTAAGTTGGATAACCTTCACCATAATACCACTGTGCAAAAAACTGTGTAAAATCTTTGTTTGTAAATTCTTCCAAATAATGAATAAACTGTATTGTATTTAGTGTTTTATGTGAAAACTTATTTTGATATGCTTTAAGAAATGCAAAAAATAACGAATCATTGTTTAACTCAAAGCGTAGCATGTGAATCATTGCTGCCGGTTTGTAATAAGTTAGTTCAGTACTAAATATTCTACTTACATTGGTTGAATCAGTAAAGGCAATACTTTCTGTTGGTTTTTTAAAAGCATAAAAGTGCATTTGTGCAATTTTAGCAGGCGCATTATCTTGCTTTAATACTTCCATTGATAGGTATTCGCCATAAGTTGCAAAACCTTCATTTAACCAGATATCATTCCATGAACTGCAAGTTACATTATCGCCAAACCATTGGTGTGCCAATTCGTGCGCTACAATGTCATAGTTTATTACACCTATTGTTGTCATTGTTTGATGTTCCATTCCACCTTTAAGAGGCGATAAACAATGCCCGTATTTTTCATTCCAAAAAGGGTATCGCCCTAATTGATTAGAGAACGACTGAAGCATTGATGCTGTCAAATCTAAAGTTGGTTTATAATCAATTAATGCTTGTGGGTTTGAATATACATAATCAATAATTGGCATTGAGTCGTTATCAAAATGTGCATACGTTCTGTACTCAATATAATCTGAAACAGCTACTGAAATAAGATAGAAGCTAACCGGATAGTGGCTTTTCCAGTCGTATCTTACTTTATTGTTCGGGAGAATAGTAATTTGCTCTAAAGTACCGATTGCACCTGCCTTGTTAGGTAGTGTTGTAGTAATGGAGGTAAATACTGAATCTATTTTATCGGATAAATCTTGCTTACATGGAAACCATTCGTACGCTGAAAGCGGCTGACTTAAACTCCACGTTACTGAGTTTCCATAAGTGCTTTGTTGCGATGTAAAACCCGAACCAATAGCAGCACTATCGGCTATATGTGCATCACCGTGGTAATATATTTCAATTGCAATCAATTCATCTTTTAATAAGGTTTGTTGAGGAAACACGTAAACGTATTGCCCAACTCGATTATATAGTAAAGTATTGCTAAAATTATCTTTTATAGAATCAATTGTATGGTTGGTGTGAAGCTGAAAAACAAACGTATCAATGCTATTGCTTGTAATTTGTGCCATAATAATAACACTACCCGAAATAGAAGTATTAGTATGTTCAATATTTAATTTGAGGTGCTGAAATTTTATATCGTAATTGTGCATTAAACGCACTTCATCGGATGTTGCTTTTTTTGTTAATAGCTTATTGTGAAATTTTATTTTGGTATCAGCACAATTGTGTGTTTGTGCAGTTGTGTTTGTATAAACTATAAGTACCAAAAAAGCGATAATGATTCGCATTGGGTTTTAATAAAAAGTTTGATTTTTTAAGTAATAAGTTTTTAGCAAAGGGCATATTTTATAGCGTTCATCGTGTGTATCATTGTATATTGCGTTTAATGTTTCATACACATATTTAATACCAATTTTATCGGCCCATTCAAAAGGTCCCATCGGGTAATTTGTACCAAGTTTCATACTAATATCAATATCTTTCATGGATGCTGTGCCTTCTTGCAGCGTATAGCAAGCTTCATTAATTATCATAAATAAAACACGTGGAGTAACCATGCCAACTCTATCATTTACTAATCGGTATTCCAATCCTAAATTTTGCATTAATGTATCTAATCTATCTTTATCCGAATCGTTATGAATAGATACTTCAATTAGTTTTCTATCCATAAATCCGGGCAAGGCATTAATTCCGGCAAACGTACACTGTATTGAATGTGTTGATTGCGCTGCAAGTGCTGCTAATTGCGTTGTTACACTATTTAGGAAAATAAATTTATTAGTTAAGGGAGCATATACAGAAACAAGAGAAGGTTGTGGTTGGTAAGTTAAGTCAAAAATCACATCAAAGCTATTCAACTCATCAGTAGTAAGGTTTAGTTCATCTACTACGGTTAAATTTACATTGTCAGAAAACTTTGGTTTTAATTCCTCAATTAATGATTTTTCTCCTCTTGCTAAAATCTTCATGCGTAAATATTATTTTTGAACAAAAATAATAAGCAATATCAAATGGAAAAGAAAATTATTACAAGCGCAAATTCACCTGCACCAATTGGTCCGTATAGCTCGGCTGTGTTAGTTGGTAATACACTTTATATTAGCGGGCAAGTACCTAAAGATGCTAAAACAGGAGAGATGGTGCAACACAATATAACAGCCGAAACTCACAAGGTAATGGAAAACCTGCAAGCAATTTTAACAGATGCCGGAATGAGTTTTTCTAATGTAGTTAAAACAACAATATTTTGTATAAACCTGGATAATTTTGCTGCAATAAATGAAGCCTACGGAAGTTATTTTACAGATAATTTTCCTGCACGCGAAACTGTTCAGGTTTCCCGTTTGCCGTTAGGTGCAAATGTGGAAATAAGCATGATTGCTGTGAAGTAAAGTTGCTTATGAAAAGGGTAATATTATTTTGTGTTTTATGTATTGGTGTTTTGTACACAAATGCTCAAAGTATATTTTTTCCTAATGGCAAGGTGTTAAATCTTGTTACCTCAACTGATGTATTGTATTTAGAAACTGACATACGATTTTATACCCGTAACTCATCAGGTAACGATTATAGTTGGGCAGTAATACATCAAGAGATTGAACCAGGTTGGGAAGTAAGTATGTGTGCTAATGGCGATTGTAAAATTGGCATTCCTGTAAATGGGGTTTTTGATACTTCATTGGGAGAAAACGATAGTATAGTTTATATGCGTTTTCATGTTTTTTCAAACCAAAAAAACGGAAATAGTAAAATAGGAGTTAAGGTTTTTAATACTATTAATCCAACAATTACCGATACAATGTGGTATAACATTACATATACCGGCACAAGCGGATACAATGAATCACGTATAAAAATTGATTACACGATAAACGGCAATATTATTCAAATCAACAATTCAGGAGTTAAATCAGTTACACTTTATAATGCAATTGGACAACTGGTAGCTACAAGTAATACAAATGCAATTGCATTGCCCAATTTGCATGGGTTATATGTTTTAAACATAGTTTTTGTAAATAACACACAAGCTACCCAAAAAATTATTTGGTAGAGATATTTAGTTAAAAAACAAAAAAAGCGTTTGAACCATCAAACGCTTTTTTATTAGGTTAATTATAGAGCGGCAAATAGCCGTAATTTTTTCCTAGTTCTAATTGTGTTTTTAGAAAATCGGTAGGATATTCAATTTTCACATCTTTTATTTTATCCCCATCCATTACAGGAGTAAGTTTGGGTTGAATAAATCCTTTGTAAGGAGCAACGTTTAATTTTTCAAATCGCTCTCTTACTTCTTTTAATAATGTTTGATCAACTTTCACACCGTATCCTTCTACCAATGCTGTAGCAGCTTTGTAGTCGCCTTCTGATTTAATACGTTGAATTTCGCGTAATAATTGACCAAATAAATCGCGTAGTTTTTCATAATTATTTACTTTTACGTACGTTTTACCGTCTTTTTT
>JACFNJ010000021.1:0-12043 GCA_019454865.1 Bacteroidia bacterium | reverse complement strand
ATCTGCTTTACCTTTTTCGTAAGCCCATGCTGCAACTAATTGCCTATTGCGCATGTGTGCTTCTTCTAAGTGTTCTCCTAACGGAATACGAGTTAATTGTGTAATTAAACCATTTCTTATGTATCCATCGTATTCGCATTTTCCTACTTCTAAGTTTGGCATTACACCAATATCAACTAATTTTTGATCGTATATGTAATATAATGCCACTAAATCTGCACGGGCTTCTTCTAATGTACTTGCATAATTTTTTAAGGTATGGTCAGGGTCGCCTACTCCTTTATTTATTTGTCCTGATGCATGTCCAATTACTTCGTGCATATCGGTATGCAAATCACCAGATAATGCACCATATTGTTTGTTGCGTTCTATCTCTTCAGGTGTTAATGCAAATTCTTGCATCATCGGACTTTTAGAGCCAACTATATTATATGAGTGAACGATGTTTCCTAATGAAACCGATTTTGATCCATGTTTTTGTCGTATCCAATTTGCATTTGGTAGGTTTATTCCAATTGGTGTTGATGGTGCTGCATCTCCGGCTTCTTGTATTACTGTAATTACTTTTGCAGTTATACCTTTTACCTCCTTTTTCTTGTGTTCAGGCATAAGTGGCGAGTTATCTTCAAACCATTGCGCATTAGCGGCAATAGTAGCTATTCGTTTGGTTGCTTCTAAGTCTTTCATTGATACTACCGATTCAAAGGATGCACGCTTTCCGATTGCATCTCCATAAACCTCAATAAAACCATTTACAACATCTAATCTGCTTTCGGTATCTTTTACCCAAGCAATATTATATTCATCCCATTTTTTTAAATCACCTGTTTTGTAATATTCTATCAATAACTCTAAGGCATGTTTTTGGTTTTCGTTTTCGGCAACCGAAACAGCTTTTTCTAACCAATAAACTATTTTCTCAATTGCTGCTGAATACATTCCACCTACTTTCCATACTTTTTCAGTAACCTTACCATTTTCCTTTATCATTTTACTATTTAATCCCCATGATATTGGCTCTTCGTCATTTTTATTCAATCTTGCATTGTAGTATGATTCTACTTCTGCTTGAGTTACTCCTTCATAAAAATTGTTTGCTGATGCTTTTACATTATCAATACCTACAGCAAGGTTTACAATTTTTGCATCCACATTTGGGTCAAAAATGATTGGTTTCATTGCAGTTAAAAATTCATCTACCGTTTTACCATTAAGTGGTAAAAGTTCTACCGGAGTTGATTTTACCAAATTAGCAAAGTAATCAAATGAAAATTCGGGTATAAATTTTAAATTACTGTAATGATGATGTATGCCATTAGAGAAAAATACTCGTTTGGTATAGGTTTCTAATTGTTTGTATTCCGTTGAATTTTTATCACCATTAAAGTTATTTATAAGCGTTTCTAGGGTTTTACGGATAGTTAAGTTGTGCTTGTATTTTTGGTCATAAATAATATCTCTACCGCAGTTTGCTGCTTCCGATAAATAATAAGCGAGCTCTTTTTGCTGTGAAGTTAAATCGTTAAAACCTGGTACTTCAAATCGTAATATTTGCAAATCTGCAAAACGATCTGCTTCATAATTAAACGAGGATGACTCGTGGTTGGCATCAGTAGTTTTGTTGTCTCGCTTGCAGCTATGCATCAAAACTCCTGCTCCCATTGCTGATAATAACATCATAGTTTTTAAGTTCATCATTTTTTAATAGAATAAATTTTGATTAATTCTAACAAAGCAAACAAATAGAATGTTATTTCCCAAAGTTTATTGAGCATTTTACTTTAGTGGTAATTGCTATTAGTAATAGGATGTTATAAATATTTGTTGTAACTAGTATTCTTAGTGGTGTTTATTATAAATAAACATATAGCATTAGTGGAATTGGTTTTTTAAAAAAGTATGATTTTTTTACCTGAATACTATTCAAAAATAAAACCCTGCAAATTTTAAATTTACAGGGTTTTATTAGTGGTGTGGGAGGGAATCGAACCCCCGACACAAGGATTTTCAGTCCTTTGCTCTACCAACTGAGCTACCGCACCAACTTCAAGGGTTCGCAAAAGTAAAATTAATTATATTAAATGCAAATATTTTTTTCGGGTTCGTAAAAATGCTCCGTACTTACTAAAAAAAATATCTTAATATTGCGTGATAAGCATCACTGAATATGATTTCACAACTCTTGTTTTGTATAGTAGCAGCAATAGGTATTTATATTTTTTCAAAAAACCTAATGCGCATACGAAGAAATATATTATTGGGCAAAGACATAAGCATTACCGATAATAAAGCAGAACGCTGGAAAACAATGCTAAAGGTAGCTTTTGGACAGTCTAAGATGTCAGCACGACCTGTACCTTTTGTATTACATCTAATAGTTTATGTAGGCTTTGTATTAATAAACGCTGAAGTTTTAGAAATATTTATTGACGGAATTTTCGGAACACATCGTGTATTATCATTTTTAGGAAGCTTTTATAATTTGGCTATTGGCTTTTTTGAAATTTTGGCACTTGGCGTATTAGTTTCTTGTATTATTTTCTTAATCAGAAGGCACATAGTAAAACTTGCACGTTTCCAAAGTCCTGAATTAAAAGGGCAGCCAAATAGGGATGCTACAACAATATTAATAATTGAAATTGTGTTGATGGCAGCATTATTAAAAATGAATGCAGCAGATCAGATATTACAAGCACGCGGAGTTGAACATTATATATCGGCAGGCAGTTTTCCAATTAGCAGATGGTTATTTGTTCCTGTATTTTCTGGTTTATCTACCGATACTTTAATTTTTATTGAGCGTGCAGCATGGTGGTTTCATATATTAGGCATACTTGCATTTATGAATTACCTGCCTTTTAGCAAACATTTTCATATTATCTTAGCTTTCCCAAACACGTATTATTCAAACTTAAATGCTAAGGGTAAATTGAATAACATGGAAAGTGTAACACAAGAAGTAAAATTAATGTTAGACCCAAGCCTTACACCACCTGATGGATACCAGCCTCCGAGTAGTTTTGGTGTTAAAGATATACAAGACTTATCATGGAAAAATCTATTAGATGCTTATTCATGTACTGAATGTGGGCGTTGTACAAGTGTTTGTCCGCAGAATATAACCGGAAAGCTTTTATCGCCACGAAAAATTGTCATGAATGTGCGTGATAGAGTGGAAGAAGTAGCAAAAAATATAGATACTAATAAAGGTACATTTGTAGATGACGGAAAAAATTTACACTCCTATATAAGCGAAGAAGAATTGTGGGCATGCAATACTTGTAATGCTTGTGTTGATGCGTGTCCGGTAAATATTAATCCTATGGAAGTAATTGTAGAAATGCGCAGATATAAAATAATGGAACAAAGTGCATCGCCACAAAGTTGGAACATGATGTTTAATAACATTGAGAATAATCAAGCGCCTTGGCAATTTAGCCCAACAGATAGGGCAAATTGGATTCATCAAGATTAAACCAAACCGGACTGTTTTTCAGCTAAATACTTTATTATTTATAAGTACAACACTATTGTACTTAATTGTGTAAAATAGAATTGAATTACTAAAAGGTAAGTAACAAAAGAGTGTGCATAAACTGACTATAAAATTAAAAAAATAGCTGTAGAATGATAGTATCTTTGTTTGCAGTTAAACTTTTGAAAATATGGATGCGGATGATTTTTTAGACGAGGAGGTTCAATCAAATGTTCAGCGTTACGAGCGGATGATTCGTAATAAAACACACGAATTTTTTGATGCTGAAGCTTTGGAAGGTATTTGTTTATACTATATCCATCGCGATAAATTGAAGAAAGCATTAGAAGTGATATATTTCAGTGAAAATTTTTATCCTAATCATGTCGGGTTGATGATTCAGAAAGCGGATATTTTTATGTCAATGGATCAATTTGACGATTCGCTTGAGATATTAAACAGAGCTGAACTATTTGAGCCAACTAACGAGGATATTTTCTTAATTAAAGGAGAACTTTATTTGAAAAAAGAAAATCTATCGGAAGCAGATAAGTATTTTAATCTTGCCTTAGAAAACACAGACGAAAGAGATGAAGTATTGTTTGAAATTGCTTATGCTTACGAAAGTGCAATGTATTATGCCAAAGCAGCACAATATTTTGAACAAATTGTAATTGAAAATCCAGAGATAGAACAAGCCTATTTAGACGCTTCAAATGCATACGAGTTTTCGGGTAACTTTGATAAAAGTATTGAAGTGTTAGAATCGTTGATAGATGTAAACCCATACAATGCAAACGCATGGTTCTTTTTAGGAAATACATACTCCAAAATGAAAATGTTGCATAAAGCAATTGATGCTTATGATTATTGTATAGCAATTGACGATAGCTTTACGCCTGCACGGTTTAATAAAGCAAACGAATTGGTAGAGTTAGAAAAATATGAAGATGCAATTGTTGAATATAAAACTGCAATAGAATTGGGAGAGAATGATGCCATTACTTACTGTAATTTGGCAGGTTGTTACGAAAGATTGGATAAAGATATTGAAGCGCGTGAATGGTATCGGAAGGCAGTTAAAAAAAATTCAAACATTGCTGAGGCTTGGTTTGGAATAGGTTTAACGTTTGAAAAAGAAAATCAACCCAAAGACGCAATACAATACTTAAAGAGAGCAGTACTGATTGATGAAAAAAATACCGAATACTTATTGGTATTGGCTGAAAGTTTATATAAAACAGGTAAAAAAGAAGAAGCAATAGAATGTTATCATGAAATTCTTGAAATAGATTCGACTATGATAGAAGCCTGGTTGGATTGGTCATACATTGCATTTATGGATGAACAATACGATGAAGCTGTAAATATTTTAGAAAAGGCAATTGAAATTGATGCAGATTGTCATCAATACCATTATCGAATTGCATGTTATCTATTTGCCAAAGGAGAAATAAAACAAGCAAAACAACACATTGAAACAGCATTAGAAAAAAGTTGGAAAGATTATTACTTGCTTTATGAGATTATACCACAATTACAGAATAACAAAGAAATAACAGATTTAATAGAATTGTACAAACCAAACGATGAGAAATTTTAAATTAAAGCAGGTTCCTGACAGAACCGGCAAGCCGCGTACACATGGTGTAACAATGGTTATGGATAAAGGGTTGAGTATTCGTGAAACGGAAGATTTTATAGATGCAAATGGAGAATATGTTGATTTTGTAAAACTGGGTTTTGGTACCAGTATGGTAATGCCACGATTGGAAGAAAAAATTGCATTATATAAACAATCGAAAATTGGAGTTTATTTTGGCGGAACTTTATTTGAAGCATTTGTAGTGCGCAATCAGTTTGATGAATTTCTACGCACTATCGAAAAATACAAAATGGAATTTGTAGAAGTTTCGGATGGAAGCATTGAGATGCCACATGAAATAAAACTTGACTACATTAGCAAATTAAGCAAATACGCTACTGTACTTAGCGAAGTTGGAAGCAAAGACGTTGAGAAAATATTTCCTCCGTACCATTGGATTGATTTAATGAAAGCAGAGTTAAAAGCAGGTTCATGGAAGGTAATAGCAGAAGCACGAGAAGCCGGCAATGTAGGCGTGTACAGAAGCAGTGGCGAGGTAAGAGAAGGACTTGTTCAGGAAATATTGACAAAAATACCCGGTGAGAAAATTATATGGGAAGCACCACAAAAAACACAACAAACCTATTTTATTAAATTAGTAGATGCAAATGTTAATTTGGGAAATATTGCACCAAATGATGTGATACCATTAGAAACATTACGTTTGGGTTTGCGTAGCGATACATTTGCATATTTTTTAAATAAGTCAGCAAAATTTATTCCTAAGAAAAAATAATATAACGATGAGTTTACAACAGCAAATAAATGCCGATATAATTACGGCAATGAAAAGCAAAGACGAATCCTCGTTGCGTGCATTACGTGCACTTAAATCTGCGCTACTATTGGCTGCAACTGCTGAAGGAGGCAAGGGAGAGATAAGTGATGATGAAGCAATAAAAATATTTCAAAAATCAGCTAAGCAGCGCAAAGAAAGTATTGAGGTTTTTGAAAAAAATGGAAGATTAGATTTAGCAACAGCCGAAAAAGAAGAGTTGGCTGTAATAGAGAAATATTTACCAAAACAAATGGACGAGGCTGCAATTGCAGAAGCATTAAAAAATATAATTGCTGAGTTGAAAGCAACTACTTCAGCAGATTTTGGAAAAGTAATGCCTGTAGCAATGAAAACGCTGGCTGGTAAAGCAGATGGAAAAATTATTTCAGCAATACTGAAACAATTACTTGGTTAATAATAAAACATAAAATTTAAATAATAGAACTGTACTTATGACGGATGAGGAGAGAATAAAAAAAGCATTTGCGAAAAAAAATTGGCCTGAAATTAAAACAACAGATAGTTGGGCAACTTTTAAAATAATGGCTGAATTTGTTAGTGGATTTGAAAAGATGAGTAGAATTGGACCATGTGTATCTATATTTGGTTCAGCACGTACTAAACCCGATAATGTCTATTACCAATTAGCAACAGAAATTGCGAAAAAATTAGTTAACTCAGGATTTGGTGTTATTACAGGTGGTGGCCCTGGTATAATGGAAGCAGGCAATAAAGGAGCATTTGAGTCGAACGGAAAATCAGTAGGATTAGGTATTGATTTACCTTTTGAGCAATATATTAATCCATATGTTGACCACGATAAGATGATTAACTTTGACTACTTCTTTGTTCGCAAAGTAGTATTTATGAAATACTCACAAGGGTTTATTGCCATGCCCGGTGGGTTCGGAACTCTGGATGAATTGTTTGAATCATTAACATTAATTCAAACACATAAAGTAGCACGTTTTCCGGTGGTATTAGTTGGAACTGAATATTGGGGAGGATTGATAGATTGGATTAAAAATGTAATGTTAGAAAAAGAACGAAATATTAATCCGGACGATATGTTCTTATTTAAATTAGTTGATACAGCAGATGATGCAGTAAATTATATACTGGATTACTATGCTGAGATGTCTATTAGTCCGAATTTCTAATAAATAAAAAAACTTGCAATGAGCAAACTAAAAGAAGATGCATTAAAGTATCATAGCAAAGGTCGCCCCGGCAAAGTAGCAGTTATACCAACAAAACCAACCAATACCAAAAGAGATTTAAGCTTAGCTTATTCACCTGGAGTTGCTGAGCCTTGTTTGGCAATTGCCGATAACAATGAAGATGTATATAAATACACTGCAAAAGGAAATTTAGTTGCAGTTATCAGTAATGGAACTGCGGTATTGGGTTTGGGTGATATTGGACCGGAAGCTTCAAAACCTGTAATGGAAGGGAAAGGGGTATTGTTTAAAATATTTGCAGATATAGATGTTTTTGATATTGAAGTTAACACCAAAGATACCGAAGAGTTTATTCGAACAGTAAAAGCAATTAGCCCAACATTTGGAGGAATAAATCTGGAGGATGTAAAAGCACCGGAATGTTTTGAAATAGAGCAACGATTAAAACAAGAATTGGATATACCTATAATGCATGACGACCAGCACGGAACAGCGATAATTACCGGTGCCGGGTTAATAAATGCATTGGAATTAGCAAAGAAAAAACCGGAAGATGTGCAAGTTGTTTTTAATGGAGCAGGTGCATCTGCCATGAGTTGTGCTAAAATATTTTTGAGCTTAGGTGTAAAAAAAGAAAATTTAGTAATGTGTGATAGCAAGGGAGTAATTCATTCAAGCACTCCTAATTTGGATAAGATGAAATCTTTTTTTGCTACAGAGAAGAATATAAAAACATTGCAGGAAGCAATGGTTAACGCAGATGTTTTTGTTGGTTTAAGTAAAGGAAATGTAGTGAGCAAAGAAATGGTTCAAAGCATGGCAAATACCCCAATTGTATTTGCATTAGCAAACCCTGATCCGGAAATATCATACGAAGAAGCAATTGCTTCCAGACCGGATATTATTGTAGCAACCGGAAGAAGTGATCATCCTAATCAGGTTAATAATGTGTTGGGTTTTCCATATATTTTTAGAGGTGCATTGGATGTTAGGGCTACTTGTATTAATGAAGAAATGAAACTTGCTGCGGTACGAGCATTAGCTAATTTAACTAAAGAAACTGTACCCGAAATTGTGAACATGGCTTATAATGAAAAGAACATCACATTCGGAAAAAATTATATTATTCCTAAACCATTAGACCCAAGGTTAATTACTACAGTATCTCCGGCAGTAGCTAAAGCAGCAATGGATAGTGGAGTAGCTAAACATAAAATTACTGATTGGGATGAATACAACAATATCTTATTAGATAGATTAGGAAAAGAAAATAACTTTATTCGTGTAATTGGAAGTAAAGCAAGGCAGAATCCAAAGCGGGTTGTATTTGCTGAAGCAGATAATTATAAAATCCTACGAGCTGCACAAGTAGTAAAAGATGAAGGTGTAGCAATTCCAATTTTATTAGGTGATAAGAAGAAAATAAATAAAATTATTGACGAAAACGGTATTCAATTAGGTGATGTTACAATCATTAATCCATTAGAAGAAATTGAAACCCTAAATAGATATGGAGAGAAGTTATATAACTTGCGCCAGCGTAAGGGTATTACTTTGCATGAAGCAGTAAAATTAATGCGTGATAGAAATTATTTTGCACCTATGATGGTAGAGTTGGGTGAGGCAGATGCAATGATTTCTGGTTTGACGAAGAACTATCCAAAAACTATTGTTCCGGCATTGCATATTTTGGGTAGAGAAGATGGAATTAGTCGTGTTGCTGGAATGTATGTTATGTTGAGTAAAAAGGGACCATTATTTTTCTCAGATACTACTATTAATAGGAAACCAGATGTTAATGAAATTGTAGATATCACAAAGCTTACTCATGATGCTGTAAAGAAATTTAACATACAGCCAAGTATAGCATTATTATCCTATAGTAATTTTGGTAGTTCAGAGGGGGATACTCCGTTAAAGATGAGTGAAGCAAGAAGGATATTAAAAGAAAAATATCCTGAAATGCTTGTTGATGGTGATATACAAGCTAATGTTGCACTAAATCAACGTTTGTTAAAAGAGAATTTTCCTTTCAGTGAATTGTGTGATAAGCCTGTAAATACGTTAATATTTCCTAGTCTATCTGCCGGAAATATTGCATATAAATTGTTACAAGAAACCGGAGGTGCTGAGGCAATAGGACCTGTATTGTTAGGGTTAAAAAAATCTGCACATATCTTACAACTTGGAAGTACAATACGCGAAATTGTGAATATGGTTATTATTGCCGTAGTTGATGCGCAAAGTAAAGAGCAAAAAGTATGAAAGATAATGTAGTGAAATAAAAAGAGAATTATTTCACTACACTTCCTTGTTCAATATCTTTCTCGGGGCTTACACAATAAAGTTTGCCAAAATCATTACCTGCCATAAGTAACATTCCTTGGCTTTCAATACCGCGAATTTTGCGTGGTGCTAAGTTTGCTACAACGGTAACTAATTTTCCAATTAGTTCTTCCGGTTGATAGTATTCAGCTATGCCGCTAAGTATCGTTCTTTTTTCAAATCCTAAATCAACAGTTAGTTTTAAAAGTTTATCTGCTTTAGGTACTCGTTCAGCTTCTATTACTTTACCTACACGTAAATCTATTTTATCAAAATCATCATACACTATGTCGGATTTTACAGGATGTAGTTGGTTCGTTTTGCTGTTTTCAGAGGATAATTGAGAAGTAGTATTTGTACTTTTTTGATTTTCGGTTTTTATCTTTTCTAATCGTTCCAATTGTTGTTGAATTTCGATGTCTTCAACTTGTTTATATAATATCTCAGCTTTATTTATTTTATGATTTTCAGGTAAAATAATTGCATTAAATAAATCATCCCATTTTGTATTTTCTGCATTAAGCATTGTTTTAAGTTTATTTGCAGTAAATGGTAAAAATGGCTCAGCAGCAATTGCTAGTCTTGCACAAATCTGAACTGCTTCAAACATTATTGTTTTAACATTTTCGCTGTCAGTTTTAATTAATTTCCAAGGCTCAGTATCTGCTAAAAATTTATTTCCTGCCCGGGCTGCATTTATAAATTCTGTTTGTGCATCTCTAAATTTAAAGGTATCTAAGTTTGAACACATTTTTTCCAAACTTTCATTTACTTGCTTTATACAATTGGAGTAATCAGAAATTATTTTTTCATCAGTTACTTTACTTGTTACTTTAGGTAAAATACCTTCATAGTATTTATCGCAAAGAACTAGTACACGATTTACAAAATTTCCAAAAATACTTACCAATTCACTGTTAACCCGCGTTTGAAAATCTTTCCAGGTAAATTCACTATCTTTAGTCTCAGGTGCAATACTTGTTAAAACATAGCGTAATTCATCTTGTCTATTTGGAAAATCAATTAGGTATTCGTGTAACCACACAGCCCAATTGCGAGATGTGGAAATTTTATCTCCCTCAAGATTTAAAAATTCATTTGCAGGAATATTTGTAGGTAAAATATATTTACCATGTTCAATTAACATCATAGGGAAAATAATTGCATGAAATACAATATTATCTTTTCCTATAAAATGAATTAAACTCGAATCTGCATCCTGCCAATAGTCTTTCCAGGTATCATTATTTAAATACTCTTTTGTAGCACTTATATACCCAATAGGTGCATCAAACCACACGTATAACACCTTGCCATTAGCGTCATTAATCGGTACTGGTACACCCCAATCTAAATCACGCGTCATAGCTCGTGGTTGTAACCCTTCGTTTAACCAACTTTGGCATTGCCCTTTTATGTTGCTTTTCCAATTATCAAAACGCTTAATGTAGCTTTTAAATTCTTCACTCTTTTGTATTGTGTCCATTGGAAGAAACCAATTTTTAGTTTCTTTCAATATTGGAGTTGCACCACTCAATGCAGATTTGGGGTTAATTAAATCCGTTGGGTTTAATGAGGTTCCGCACTTCTCACATTGATCGCCATATGCATTTGGATTTCCACATCTTGGGCATGTACCAACAATATATCTATCTGCTAAAAATTGTTTTGCTTCTTCATCATAATATTGTTGTGTAATTTCTTCTTTAAATACACCTTTATCATAAAGTGTTTTAAAAAAATCTTGCGCAGTAGTTTTATGTGTTTCAGATGTTGTCCTACCGTAATAACTAAAATTAATTCCAAAATCCTGAAATGCATTACGCATTATCCCATCATACTTATCTACTACTTGTTTAGGTGTAATGTTTTCTTTTTTTGCTTTAATAGTTATTGGTACACCGTGTTCATCACTACCACATATAAATAATACATCTTTGTTCTGAGCGCGTAAATAACGCACATAAATATCTGCCGGTAAATAACAGCCAGCTATATGCCCAATATGAACTGGACCATTGGCATAAGGTAATGCAGCTGTAACTAAATATCTTTTCGGATTGGCTTTCATAAATTCTTATCGCTGCAATTTAATACTTGCTTTTTTAATTAGCATCAATGGTATCAATTTGTATTAGTTTTTATTTTTTTCAATTGGTATAAAATAAAAGAGGTTGTTTTTTTGAAACAACCTCTCTCTATTTTTTAAATTAATTTTAAACACCTGTATCGTGCATCACGCTTTCTAAAATATAAGGATGTTTAGTTGGATATAGATTAGCTTTAGTTAATGCTTTTAAAACCACAAATAAAAACAATCCTGCAAATAAGCATAGAAATCCTAATTCCATAAATCCTACTCCTTGTGATGGAATTTCAATAATACCTGTAGGGTTATGATCAGTTACATCTGTAGCTAAATTCATTGCTCCTGGCATTATCATTAAATATACATCATTCCAATGTCCAATTAATAAAGCGGTTCCTACAACAGCTCCTATATTTATATTTCTTTTTGCGCTTCTTCTCATAAATAAGAAGAAAGGTAAAAAGAAGTTAAGTACTACATTAATATAAAAACTGAATTGATATGAACCGAATAAACGGTCTTTGTAATAAGCTACTTCTTCAGGAATATT
>JACFNJ010000275.1:961-2051 GCA_019454865.1 Bacteroidia bacterium | reverse complement strand
CAAGACATGATAAATTATTGTGTTTTCGCATTAATTCATCTCAATAAAAAAGCATGAGTTTATTAAGTATATTCTAACATTTATTTTGGGATATATTTTTAAATTTTGAACCAATTTTATTAACAGTAAAAAACAATGAAAGTATTAACGCAGTTAAGCAGATTTTTTGTAGGAATATTATTTATTCTTTCCGGTTTTATAAAAGCAAACGATACCCTTGGTTTTAGCTATAAACTTGTTGAGTATTTTGAAATTTTCAAGATGCATTTTTTGGTTGATTATGCTGTAGCGATGGCTATGTTTATTTGCATTTTTGAAATTATGGTTGGTGTGGCTTTGCTATTAGGTTCATTTGTTAGACTTAATGCATGGCTGTTGTTATTAATGATTGTATTTTTTACACTTCTTACAGGTTATAGTGCTATTACCAATAAGGTTACAGATTGTGGTTGCTTTGGCGATGCAATAAAACTAAAACCGGTTGAATCGTTTCTGAAAGATGTTGTATTGTTAGTATTAATTCTAATATTATTTATTGGGCAAAAACACATCACACCGCTTGTAAAAAACAAAGCAATTACAAACTTAGCTTTGGGAGTTGCATTAGTAGTTACCACTGCATTTACTTTTTATACGTATATGTTTTTACCGCGTATTGATTTTTTACCATACAAAGTTGGGAACGATATAGGTAAGTTAATGCAACTACCTCCTGATGCAAAAAAAGATTCGGTGGCAATGGTTTTCATTTATGAAAAAGATGGAAAACGTTTGGAGCTTGGAGTTGATGACTTAGGAGTAATAGATGATAGTTATACATTTATTGACCGAATTGATAAAGTAATAGTAAAAGGTGATCAACCTGCAATACATGATTTTAGATTATCTGATGCAAGCGGAGTTGATTATACCGATAGCTTATTACTTCAAAAAGGCTTTAAAATGCTGTTAATTCAAACTTGGATTGAAAAATCACGAAAAGGAATTGAACCACAAATTGAAAAATTAGCAAACGAATGTCAGGCTGCCGGAGTTAATTTTTGGGCACTTACTAATACTAATTTGAATGATGTGGAAGCATATAGGCATG
>JACFNJ010000275.1:0-951 GCA_019454865.1 Bacteroidia bacterium | reverse complement strand
CACCAATTTGCCTTTACCTATTATAATATGGATGCAACACCACTTAAGTCAATTGTAAGAAGTAATCCCGGATTAGTATTAATGAAAGATAATGTAGTGATAAAGAAATGGACTGCATACGGTATTCCTACATTTGAGCAGGTAAAATTATACATGGAAGGCAAAGTTGGTCCACGAGGAATTAGACCCGAATAGATAATTAACCGATGCAAATATTTATAGTTGGTTTTATGGGCGTAGGTAAAACTACCATTGGCAGACGCCTGGCTCGGAAACTTAATATGAAATTTGTAGATACGGACAAACTAATTATTCAAAAAACCGGAGAAACAATTGATGCAATTTTTAAGAATCGTGGTGAAGAATCTTTCAGAAAAATTGAAGCAGATGTATTGCGCAGCATTGATTTTGCATCAGCTGTAATAGCTACAGGTGGAGGGTTACCATGTTATAATAATAATATGGAATACATGAATCAACATGGATTAACAGTTTATTTATATGCTGAAAAATCTTTCATTTTTCATCGTTTAAAGAACGCAAAAAAAGTTCGACCATTAATAAAAGAACTGTCTCAAGAGCAATTAAAAACCTTTATTGAAGAAAAATTAAACGAAAGACATCCGATATATAAGCAAAGCAAGTTGCAATTAAATTTGCCAATAGATAACTTGGAAAGCCTTGTAAATAGGGAGTTTGCAGCATTATTGTAAATTTATTTTTAGGTTTTTTTAATGGAATTTACCCGTATTTGTTGAAAAGATGTGAAAATATATGTAGCAAAAACCTTAAAAAAAGTTGCTGTAACACTTGTATTATTCCCTATTCTTAGTAAGTTTGTTAATGTAAAACAAACACATTTTAATTATTATCAACTATGAATAAGTCTGACTTAATCGACAAAATCGCACACGATGCGAAACTAACAAAAGTTCAAGCTACAGCTGCTGT
>JACFNJ010000274.1 GCA_019454865.1 Bacteroidia bacterium | reverse complement strand
GTAGTAATTGTAAGCAGGATTTGAGTTTAAGAAAATGACAGCATCAACGGCTCCGGAGTTTAATTCTGCAACGAAAGTTTCGAAAGCTGCATCGTTTCCACCTTTTTGGTTACTGTAATTATCTAAATCAACAGTTTTACCAATATTTCCTAATATACTGTTAATAGCATTTACTATTAATTGGTTGGTTATATTGTTTGTACCACATACTACCAATGAAGCTCCTTTGTTTTCCCAAAGTTCTTTTGCTGCATTTTCTACCATGTTTACAGCAAATTCAATATCGCCAGGTGAGCTTAATTTAGTAGCACCTGCCAAGGTTGCAACTTTATTGTAAAGGCTTATTAAAGCAACAGTTTCAGCACTTGGTTTGATTGGAATGCGAATATCTGCATTGGATCCGGTTAATGAAAGATTGGATTCAAACTGATAATGGCGACTCATAGTTTTTGCACCATTATTTGTTGAGCCTACTTTACGATTTTTTACCCATTGTTTAGTATATTCAACCGGAGAAATCCAAGTTCCTAAGAAGTCAGCGTTAAAGCCAACAATAACATTTGCTTTATCAAATTGATATCCCGGAATAACCGCTTTGCCAAACGATTGGTTGTTTGCTTCTATAATTGCATTGTATGAAATTGGCTCATACGTTACATGTTTAGCTTGTGGGTATTTTGTAGTGAATTCAGTTATTGCACGTTTAGCAGATGGGCTGTTAATATTGCCTGAAACCAAACGAATATTTTTTGCACCGGATAATGCTGTAGTTAGTTTTTCATCAATAGTTTTCCAGTCCGAATCTTTTCCATCAATTTTTGGTCCTTGCAAGCGCTCGTTATCATATAATTCCAATACCGAAGCGTGGTCAATTGCACCAACGCCTCCTTTGAAAATAGATGATTCCGGATTACCTTCAATTTTTACCGGACGTCCTTCACGGGTTTTTACTAATAAACTAACTCCTGTATTTGGATTTGTTGATGCATACCAATTTGGGATACCAGGTGATATAGTTTCCGGTTTTACTAAGTATGGTATTGCATTTTTTATAGGAGCTTTATTACATGCTGCTAAAGCAACAGCAGAAACTCCAAAACCAAAATATTTTAAGAAATCACGTCTGTTTGCTGTAAGTTCACCTTCTTTTTCGGTAAGAACTTCTTCTAATGGAATTCCTTCAGCAAATTCATTTTTTCTATTTTGAATAAATTTAGGATCATTATTTAACTCCTCTAAACCTTTCCAATATTTATTTTTATTTTCCATTGATGAATTTTTTTATTGTTTGTTAAAACTCAAACTTTATTATTAATAATGGCATTTTCCACACTCTAATCCACCTATATTTTTAACTGTAGCATACGATTTACCTTCAGCTTTTAGGTCAGCATGAAGTTTTTCGTAGTAATCGTTGTTTGCTACATCTACTTGTGCTTCGCGGTGGCAGTTAATACACCAACCCATTTGTAAAGTTGATTGTTGATAAACAACTTTCATTGTTTCTACAGGTCCGTGGCATGCTTGACATTCTACATTTCCTGCTTTTACGTGTTGTGCATGGTTGAAATAAGACAAATCAGGCAAATTATGTATGCGAACCCATTTAATTGGTTTTTGTGGTTTAGTTGGGTCATAAGCTTTTTTCTTATTATCCCATCCTACAGCATCATAAATTTTTGCAATTTCAGGAGATACTTTCCCATCATATTTAGCACTTGCCGTTACATACATGTGGCAATTCATACAAGTACTTGCAGATGGTATAGTTGCTTGTTTTCCTTTATCAGCTTCACTGTGGCAATACAAGCAGTTTATTTTATATTTTCCTGCGTGTAGTTCGTGGCTATAATTTATTGGTTGGGTAGGTGCATAATCTTTTTGAACACCAACTTTTCTAACACCATAATCAAAACTATAAATACCCATTACAATACTAACTGTTAAAATTACTACCATTACTCCAACTACAGGATGTTTAGTGAATAATTTATATCTTATTGTTGTACGTACATCAATTGCAGGATCTGCTTCTTCCGGATGTTTTTGCAAATAAGCATTATTTACAGTTTTCTTAACACGTGATAAGATTATAAACAC
>JACFNJ010000020.1:18728-20234 GCA_019454865.1 Bacteroidia bacterium | reverse complement strand
AGTGCTATTATCCAAGGTAAAAATAAGTGTACAGTTGGCCAAAAAAACGGAATACCTTTAAGAAAACCCATGAATAACGGTGGGTCGCCAATTGGGGTTAATAACCCACCAAGATTAGAAACAAAGAAAATAAAAAACACAACATGATATGGTTGTAAACGATACCTGTTGATGCGCATAAATGGTCGAATTAATAATACGGATGCTCCTGTTGTTCCTATAAAATTGGCAAGTATTGCGCCTGCAAAAAGAAACAATATATTAACCTTCGCTTTCGATTCAAAATCGGCAAATACATAAATTCCACCTGATGCAACATACAATGCCAATAGTAAACTGATAAACGAAACATACTCTGCAAAAGTTTCGGCAACTATTATGGGTTGTTTATAAACAATTAAATAAAACAACGCAACTCCTACGCCAATAGCAACGGCAATTTTTTTGTATTGATGATGCCAAAACTTAGCAAAAAACAATGGACCTATTGCAATTAAAAGTAATAATGAGATAAAAGGAATTACCAACCAAAAAGGTGGAGTAAATGAACTAATTGTTAAAAGAAATGAATTATTAATCATAGAAGTTTTATTAATTAACGCAAACGTAATCTTCTGCCTGCTTTAATTTTAGTTTTAGTAGTTATACGATTTAATCGTGCAATTTGTTTAGCATTTACACCGGTTTTATAAGCAATTTTACCTAATGTATCGCCACGTTTTACTACATAATATTTCGACCGTAGTTTAGTTTGTTGTGCTTTATAAAGTTTTATATGAGAAAAACAAAACTTATCAATCTGTAAAGTATCACTCAAAATAGAGCCATTAGGAAAATGAATAATCTTATTTGGGTCAATCTTTTCGCCTTTATAGCGAACCTCAAAATGCAAATGTGGTCCGGTACTTCTACCTGTACTTCCTGCCAAACCTATTATTTCGCCACTGCGCACTGGCTTCCCCGTATATGCCAATAGCTGGTCAAAATGTGCATACAAAGTTTCTAAGCCATTATAATGACGAATAAGAACAACATAACCGTAATCTGCACTTCTTTTTGCAACACGTACCACTCCATCAAATATTGCATATACCGGGTCTCCTACTTCCATCCGCACATCTACCCCAAAATGAAATTTAGGACGCCTTGCCCATTTTCTCCAACCAAAGTCAGATGATATTGAACCTATTGCCGGAGGATGAAATGCACAATCCATACTATCTTTAAGTTTAAGCATAATTGTGTCTTGCATCTCAGCTAATGAAACTTTATACGGATTAATAACTACTGTGTCCCAATCAAATGGATAATGGTTATTAGCAGGTATCATTTCGTGGTTGAAATTAAAATTTGGATCCCGCAAAATATCCCAATAGTTTGAGCCATCATTACCGCTAAACAAACTATCAAATTCTATTTCATGCTCATGTTCGTTTTCGTCTTCATCAATTTCTTCTTCAATATCATCCGTTACTATCGAATCTACTAACTCGTTCTCAGTATTAA
>JACFNJ010000020.1:0-18718 GCA_019454865.1 Bacteroidia bacterium | reverse complement strand
CAGTCGAGTCTATGCTTTCAGTCGGTTCAATTTTAGGTTGGTTTCATTTTGGAGTAGTTACTTTTCTTGGCTTAATTTTATTTGTACGCGGAGTATCAATTACTGTATTTACAGTGCTAAATCTAATTTCATTTGTTTGAATACTTATCGGTGCTTTGGTAGATATTGTTTCAATGGCATGTGATTTTTCTTCGGTATGTTCACTTTTTAATGTTGTAGTGGTAAATGTGTTTTTATCTTCGGTACTAACATTTTTAATTCCATATACTGCCGATAGATGTTGTATAATGCTATCATATTTTGCACGTAAGATAGATGTGGAATCAGTAGCACCTGTTTCAAAATTCTCCTGTGCCGATAATGGTGAAAACACAAGAAGTAAGTAGCCAAAAAGTAAGTATGAATATTTTATTTTAGTGAAATTCATTTTGCAAAAGCTGTCAATATAGACAGTGCTTGCAATTTATCGTTTTCTAATTGATTTGTAAGTGCAGCAAGGTTTTCAAACTTTATCTCATTGCGAAGTTTATCAACAAATTGAACACTCAACTCTTTATCATAAATATCTTCATCAAAATCAAACATGTGTACTTCAACTGTATGCGTAAGCCCGTCAACAGTTGGGCGCATGCCTATATTAAGCATCCCAAAAAATGTACGCTTGTTGAAAAAAACTATTACTGCATAAACACCATCCGCAGGAATCTGCTTGTTTTCATCATTCAATACAATATTTGCCGTGGGAAATCCAATGGTTCTTCCCAATTGTTTTCCTTTAGTTACTTTCCCTTTTATTTGATACGGATACAACAAATATTTTGATGCTAATTTTACATCACCACTATTTAATGCATTTCGTATTTGTGATGAACTTACAGCTACATCATCAATATCCTGTTCCGGAATTTCTTCCACCTCAAAACCATATATTGAACTGTACTCTTTTAAGTTTACAAAAGTTCCTTCCCTATTTTTACCAAAACGATGATTGTACCCAATTACCAATACCTTTGTATTGAGTTTATTCACTATTATATCTTGTATAAATTGCAAAGAAGTAAGTCGTGAAAAATCTTTGGTAAAAGGAATAATAAGTAAATGATCAACTCCGGCTTTTTCTAACGCAGCAATTTTTTCATCCAAAGTATGCAGTAATTTCAACCCGTGATCATCAGGAAAAATAACCATTCGCGGATGTGGTTGAAATGTTATAACTACCGACTCGCCTTTTCTTTCTTTTGCAATTTGATTTAAACGATTTAAGATAACCAAATGTGCCGCATGCACACCATCAAAAGTACCTTGTGTTACTATTGCATTTTTAATTTGTGGTAGTTCGTTTAAACTGTAATAAACTTTCATTTTTTTGAACAGTGCAAAGTAACGTGTTTTTTTTTAGTTGTCAATTTTGGTTAGTGTTTCGGGTGGATTAGAAGAAAATTTATTGTTATAAGACATGCTAAATATTTTAACTACCCATCAGTGATAATAAATCCTAAAAACACAAATTGACATTTGTCATAGAGTTTTTACTTATTAAAATATTTATTCGTATTAATTAAAATTAACTACATTAATAAAACATGAGTAACTCAGAACAAAAAACAACCGATTTTTTACCAATAAACGGGACCGATTTTATCGAGTTATGGGTAGGAAATGCAAAGCAAGCGGCACATTATTATAAAACTGCTTTTGGTTTTCAAAGCTTGGCATACGCAGGGCCTGAAACCGGAGTAAGAGATCGTGCATCGTATGTATTGGTTCAAGATAAAATTCGCTTAATATTAACATCCCCGCTAAACAGCAACAGCCCAATTGCTGAGCATCACCGCAAGCATGGCGATGGTGTGAAATACCTTGCCTTATGGGTAGAAGATGCTTTTGAGGCATACGAAAAGACAACCGGACGTGGTGGTATTGGCACTATAAAGCCAACCACATTAAATGATGCGGATGGCGAAGTAAAAATGGCCGGAATAAAAACATATGGCGAAGTAGAGCATTTATTTATAGAAAGAAAAAACTATAAAGGTGTATTTATGCCAGGCTATGTAAAATGGGAAAGCGATTACAACCCTGCTCCTACCGGATTATTATATGTTGATCATTGTGTAGGTAATGTTGGATGGAACCAAATGAATCCTTGGGTAAAATTTTATGAAGATGTGATGGGTTTCAAAAATATTTTATCGTTTGATGATAAAGATATAAGTACAGAGTACTCAGCACTAATGAGTAAAGTAATGAGCAATGGCAATGGCTATATTAAATTTCCGATAAATGAGCCTGCTGAAGGTAAAAAGAAATCACAGGTTGAGGAATATCTTGATTACTACGAAGGTGAAGGTGTACAACACATAGCAGTAGCTACTAAAGATATTGTAAAAACTGTAAGAGAGTTGATGGCACGCGGTGTGGAGTTTTTAAAAGTACCATCTACGTATTACGATGATTTGTTGGATAGAGTAGGTAAAATAGAAGAAGACATTGAGCCATTGCGTGAATTAGGCATTTTGGTTGATAGAGATGATGAGGGATATTTGTTGCAATTGTTTTCAAAACCCGTAGAAGATCGCCCTACAATGTTTTTTGAAATCATCCAACGTAAAGGAGCAAAATCATTTGGTAAAGGTAATTTCAAAGCACTATTTGAAGCATTGGAATTAGAGCAAGCCAACAGAGGAAATTTATAGAACAATTAATTCGTTAATAAAAAAGGCGCAATTTTGTTGCGTCTTTTTTATTTTAGTACAAGTAATAATGATTAAGCAAATGGCAAAAACCAAATCCGAAAAAACAATACACTCCGAAAGACGATTTTTAGAAGGACCACGATCGCGTACCAAAGAGTTTCTGTTTGTATTTAATGTTTTAAAAGAATTTATTAAAGGATTTAGAAAACTACATTTTATCGGACCATCGGTAACGGTATTTGGCAGTGCCCGTTTTGATGAGAACCATCCGTACTACATACAAGCAAGAGAAATGGGTGCAAAAATAAGTTGCTTGGGATTTACCGTACTAACCGGAGGCGGACCGGGAATAATGGAGGCAGCTAACCGCGGTGCATTTGAAGTAGGCGGGAAATCTATTGGATGCAATATTATACTACCTCACGAACAAAAAGAAAACCCTTATGTACAAACTTCGGTTGAGTTTAAATACTTTTTTGTACGAAAAACTTTATTGGTAAAATACTCGTATGCATTTGTAATAATGCCAGGTGGGTGGGGAACAATGGACGAAATGTTTGAAGCATTAACGTTAATTCAAACCGGAAAAATACAAGAATTTCCGGTGGTGTTGTTTGGTAAAGAATATTGGAAAAACCTGATTGAACTAACCGATGATATGATTCAAAACAAAACGGTATCAGCAAGTGAAATTAAAAACTATTTGCTAATAACGGATGATATAGACGAAGCTGTAGCGCATATTAAAAAACATGCAATTGGCAAATTCGGGTTGCAATATCCTAAAGCTCCAAAACCAAAACGCTGGCTTGGCGAGTGGTTTTATAAAACCGCTATTTTACCAAAAAAGTAGTAGGTGTTAATTTTTTGTAACAACAAATTTCTTCACAATTTGTTGTCCGTTTAAATCCTTTAGTTGCATCAAATAAACTCCTGTAGGTAAATCCTGAATGGAAATGCTTGATGTAGCTGTATTAATTTGCTTTACTACTTTTCCTGCTATATCGGTTATTGTAGCTTGGCTGTATGCAAATCCTTCCACCGTTATTGTAGTGCTTGCCGGATTTGGATATAATATTACATCTTCAGCTTTTATGAAATTTTCAGTAGTGGTAAGAGCATGTTGTACACGGAAATTCAATTGAACAAAATTTCCAAAATCCGTATTAAAACTTTTCAAAACTTTTAACGGAGTAGAAGTAGTAAGCATACGCAAAGAGCCGCTGCCTTCTGAAGGTGCAGCCCACCAACCAAGACCATTTCCTCCTTTATCAGTATAATGGAAAGTATAACATCCAAATCCTAAGCTTATAGTGTCTTTATGTAATGTATTAGCAGTTGTAAAATTCCGTTCCTTTACTACATTTCCATAGGCATCTTTAATGGTGTAACTATTTTGTTCAGGCTTACTGTTGGTACGGGTTTCTATTACAAAAGAGCTTGGCAATACATAAGGTAAATTAAACCCTTCTTCTTTGTAATTATTGTATGCATTATCATCACCAGATGCACCATTTACCGTTAATATTTTCACTTTAAAAATGCTATCTATATTTCCACCAGTCCAGTTAATGTATGGTATAGTAATTATTTTTTCTTCATACGAAGCAAGACTACCGTTCCATGTCAAATTATTTTCGGGTGCGTTACCTATTTGGTATGAAAAGGTAATTTCAGTAATAGGCTTTTCCCCCAATTTTTCATTACAAATTTGGCATTATCACATATTGGGTTGTAGCGACTTTGCCAAAATGAACGAGTAGGTGCTAATATCTCCTCAATGGATGCATCGGTTTGTATATTAAAGTCGCTGAAATAAATTAATTGCAAAGCAATATTGTAACTAGCAGCACCATTTGCAGTAAACTCTTCCATATCCAAATCAATTGTATTTGTACTCCCGGCTGTTACATCCAAGTTGTAATCAAAGTTTCGTATTTTTTCGCCAGGGCACCAATTTGCTCTGTTATACACCCAGGTTCCGGGTTGCGCTGTAATGGCATTCGAGCCGCAATCATCTTTCCAAACTAATTGCTTTGCGACTTGTGTTCCATTTAGTTTTAAATACATTTCTTTAGCACAAAACTCAGCACAATTTTCATTGTTTTCGCCACCGTGTCCGGAAATAATTATCCGTGCTTTTACTTTTTTGGTTCCATTGGGTACAGTAAATGTTTTAGCTTTAAGTGCTTCTTCAATAGATACTGATTGCCCATAATTAAAGCCTCCGTTATAAATATTTTCTACCTTAATTACATCTTGTGCTGGGATACCCTCTACCATTATCATATCCCAAGTAGCAGTAAACCCGTAGGAATACCCTTGATATTGAATTCTAAACTCGGTTGAATCGTGAAACAATCCTGCATACTCCGTTACATCATAAATATAATCGTATTGAAACGATTTAGGAAAGGTTTTAGCATAAGGAGAAATCAAACGACCCAATTCGATGTCGTTTACAATTTCAAAAACATCGTAATAGTTAGTATATCTTTGATAGCTGACAGCAGTAGCCGGCACCCAAGTAGAGTCAGTTTTCACACCTAATGAATCAAACGAATATCGCCAATAGTTTGCAGCATATACGCGTAGTGTATCCGTCATTACCATAGGATGCAAGGTATCAGCATAAAAGGTAAGCAACATGGTTGCAGATAAGGAGGAGTCGGTAGTTTTGCTTTGGGAATTGTATGTATTTACCCATGTAGGTATGGTTGAATATGCAATAGAATCTTTAGCAATACCATTTACTTTTAAATAAGGTGCTTGCTTTAGTGTTGAGTCATTTTTTCCGGTATGTTCGCGTACAAACAGCTTGATGGTATAATCCCATTCACATTGCCCATTGCTTAAACACCCCAAAGTATATTTTAACCAAATGTGTTGAAATTTTTTATCTGCTGTCGGCATTTTCACTTTTTGATTGTGATTACCGTAACTACTCATGTGGTATTTATCAAAAACGGAAACTTTTATGGTATCGCCATTGGATGCGAAAATGCTTGATGTAAATATTAAACAAAAAAGCAGTGTAAAGGTTTTATACATAATCCTAAAATTTGCTGCAAAGCAAATGAATTACAAGTAGAAGCACAAAAACTTAATAAACTATTTTCAAATAGTTTTATACAAATAAAAATACTCGTAGTAAATACAACTAAATTGAATTAAAACAGTTTTGGTTGATCGTCTTTTGTATTTGTATTCTTTGGTTTTTCCCTTGAAGTAGTTTTATTGAGCAAACTGTCCTCATCACTTAACAATCGTTTTATTTTTTCTTGCTCTTGCTGCAACAAGTCTTCGTTTACAAGCAATGTTTGTTGTAAATTTTCAGTTGCATTTACTGTTTCATTTTTAATCGTAGTGTCTTCCTCCTCTTCTATTTCATTTTGAACCAATGCTGCACTGATAAAATCTTTTCCAACTAATTTATTTCCTATTGCTTTCCATCCTTTAACTTCAATAAATTGTGCTAGGTTATACGTTTCTTCAATATTACTGTCTTTGCCTTTTCCGCCTTTTCTTTCCATTACTATTATTGGCTCAGTATAATCAGTAGCCATTACTATTCTATTGTCTTTTCCCTCCGGAATACATAAGAATTGCTTGTTTATGGTAAGTGTTTCGATATAAAAACGTTTTACAAAATAATTTTTGTCTTTACCGTTAAAGTACAACAAGGTTATAGCTTTTTTGGGTTTAAATTTTCCAATGTGTAATACCTGTTCAGCATTGTAATGGTTAGTAAGTTCAAAGTTTGTTAATTCATAGTTTCCATCTTTAGTAATTACTAAAATTACATCGTTGGTATCAAATTCGCCAAGTAATTTACCTCGGCTATCTATATTTAAACGCCCTAGTACGTCATCGTACCAAATTTTTCTACCGCCTAAAGTACTTGCACCTTTTGCTTTCAGTTTTATGGATTTAATTAAATACTTACTTACAATATTTCCCAGAACTCCTCGACCTTTGATGGCTAATTCAGCAAAGTTAAAGTCAAAATTAAGCTTACGTGCATGGCTCATTGGGCTTAATGCAATTTCAACCAATTCAGCTTCACTATTTGGGTTAGCAGTAAAATACAAAACCTTGGTATTTGGACTTCCGGTGGTTAAATCATACTCTTTATCGCGAGTAATACCAAGCACATTAAATCGTTTTGCATACGATGTTTTGGTTTTACCATCAATATAAATCATATTATAAACTCTGCGTTCATCGTTTTTGCGAAACACATCCACATGTATGATGTCTTTACCCATAAAGGCTTTGTCTTGCACTTTACTTACCATCATTCTTCCATCCCTTCTAAAAACAATGATATCATCTATATCAGAACAATCCGTAATGTATTCATCTTTTTTCAATCCGTATCCCACAAAGCCCTCTGCCCTGTTTACATATAACTTTTGATTAGCAATTGCAACCTGATTGGCTTGAATAGTATCAAATAATTTTATTTCTGTCTTGCGTTCTCTGCCTTTACCATATTTTTTAAGCAGGTTCTCGTAATATTTTATTTGAAATGCCTTTAGATTATCCAAATCGTAATTCACTTGCTCTAATTCAGCCTGAATACGAGCCATTAATTCATCTGCCTTAATACTATCAAATCGAGTGATTCGTATCATTGGGATTTTAGTGAGTTTGTCGTAATCTTCAGCTGTAATTTCGCGTATAAATTGTTTTTTGTACTTTTTAAATCGTTCATCCAAATAAGCAAACAACGATTCCTTATCGCTGTACTTTTTAAAATCAATATACATTTCATCTTTGATGAACAACTTTTCTAACGAAGCAAACAAAAACTGTTCTTGCAACTCGCTACGCTTAATTTCAAGTTCTTTTTTAAGTAACTCTCTTGTGTGTTCAACAGATATTTGCATCAATTGATTTACATCTACAAATACCGGTTTATCTTGATACACCACACAAGCATTTGGGGATATACTTATTTCGCAATCGGTAAATGCATACAAGGCATCAATAGTAATATCGGGTGATACACCCGGTGCTAATTGTATTTCTATTTCTACATCTTTGGCAGTATTATCAATTACCTTTTTAATTTTTATTTTTCCTGAATCATTTGCTTTTAATATGCTATCAATTAAACCACCCGTAGTAGTTGAAAATGGAATTTCTTTAATAAGTAATGTTTTTTTATCTACCTCCTCAATCTTTGCACGAACCCTTACTTTGCTACCTTTACTACCGCCATTGTAATTAGTAACATCAATAGCCCCCCCTGTAATAAAATCGGGATATAATTCAAAACTTTTTCCTTTCGTACAATCAATTGCAGCTTTTAAAATTTCACAAAAATTATGTGGCAATATTTTAGTTGCCAATCCTACAGCAATACCTTCTACGCCCTGAGCCAACAACAATGGAAATTTCATTGGTAAAGTTACCGGCTCGCGTTTTCTACCATCGTATGAAAGTTGCCAATTAGTAGTTTGTGGGTTGAAAGCTATTTCTTGCGCAAATTTGCTTAATCGAACTTCAATATAACGAGGCGCAGCAGCAGAATCACCGGTGCGAACATCACCCCAGTTTCCTTGTGTTTCAAACAGCAACTCTTTTTGCCCGATGCCTACCAATGCATCGCCAATAGCAGCATCGCCATGTGGGTGAAACTGCATGGTTTGTCCGATAACGTTGGCAACCTTATTAAAACGTCCATCTTCAATTTCGTACATAGCATGCAAAATTCTACGTTGCACGGGCTTCAAGCCATCTTCCATTGCCGGTACAGCACGCTCAAGTATTACATACGATGCATAATCTAAAAACCAGTTTTCATATAATCCACTTACCGGAATTACTTGATCCAATCCATCTACCTGCTCTATATTGTTTTCTTCGTTGTTCTCCATTACTTAATTCGCTTCTTGTTCGTATTAAAAAATTTCTAATTATTGTTTAATTAGTCTATACATCTCCTTATTTACCAATAGTTTCATCAGCTAAGTCTTTTTCAACTCGTAAGTTATCTATAATAAAATTTTGTCTGTCCAACGTGTTTTTACCCATGTAATACTCCAACAAGTTTTTGATGGTAGTATCTTGTTTTAATATCACGGGTTGAAGCTTAATGTCTTCACCAATAAACAATCCAAACTCTTGAGGAGATATCTCACCCAAACCTTTAAACCGTGTAATTTCGGGTTTTCCTCCTAATTTTTGTATAGCGTTTATTTTTTCTTCTTCACTGTAGCAATAAATGGTTTGTTGCTTATTACGTACTCTAAACAGTGGCGTTTCTAAAATATACACATGTCCGTTTTTAACCAAATCCGGAAAAAATTGCAAGAAAAAAGTAAGCATCAATAATCGGATATGCATACCATCCACATCGGCATCAGTAGCTATTACAATTCTATTATACCGAAGCCCGTCTAATCCTTCTTCAATGTTTAGTGCATGTTGAAGCAAATTAAACTCTTCATTTTCGTACACCACTTTTTTAGTTAAGCCAAAACTATTCAATGGCTTTCCTCGTAAGCTAAAAACAGCTTGAGTTTCCACATCTCGGCTTTTGGTTATACTTCCGCTTGCGCTATCACCTTCGGTAATAAACAAGGTTGTATCGTAACGTTTCTCTTGTTTCTCTTCATCGTAATGAAACCTACAATCCCTTAATTTTTTATTATGCAACGAAGCCTTTTTAGCACGTTCGTTGGCAAGTTTTTTAATTCCTGCCATATCTTTTCGCTCGCGTTCGCTTTGCAAAATACGTTTAAGCAAGGCATCGGCTGTTGCAGGGTTTTTATGCAAATAATCGTCTAAGGCTTTCTTAAGAAAATCGCTAACAAAGTTTTTCATTGTGGCTCCATCCGGAGCAACATTGGTAGAGCCTAATTTGGTTTTGGTTTGGCTTTCAAAAACAGGCTCTTGCACACGTACACTTATTGCCGCAATTATACTTGCCCGAATATCAGCAAGGTCAAATTCTTTTTTGTAAAATTCACGAATTACCTTGGCATACGCCTCACGAAATGCAAGCAAATGAGTTCCGCCTTGGGTGGTATGTTGCCCGTTTACGAAGCTATAATACTCTTCGCCATATTGATTTTCATGGGTAATAGCTACTTCTATATCTTCGCCTTTTAAGTGAATTATCGGATACCGTAAGTTAGCTTCATTGGTTTTTCTTTTTAATAAATCCAACAAGCCATCTTTGCTGTAAAACTTTTTGTTGTTGTATAAAATGGTTAATCCACTATTTAAAAAAACATAGTTCCAAAGCATATTTTCAATATACTCCGGTATAAAATGATAGTTTTTAAAAATAGTATTATCAGGGGTAAAATATACAGCAGTTCCATTCGGTTCTAAGGTTTCGGTAAGTTTATGTTCTTTAAGTAACTCCCCTTTACTGAACTCTGCCATTTTGGTTTGTCCTTCGCGAAAAGCTTGTACTTTAAAGTGTACCGAAAGAGCATTAACGGCTTTAGTTCCCACACCATTTAATCCAACTGATTTTTGAAATGCCTTGCTATCATACTTTCCACCGGTATTTATTTTACTTACTACATCTACCAATTTGCCAAGCGGAATTCCTCTACCGTAATCTCGAACATAAACATTTCCTTCTGAAATTTTAATATCAATAGTTTTACCGAAACCCATGGTATGTTCATCAATACAATTATCGAGGGTTTCTTTTAAAAGAATATATATCCCATCATCAGGCGATGCACCATCTCCAAGCTTCCCGATATACATACCCGGACGCATTCTTATATGTTCACGCCAATCTAAAGAACGAATACTGCTCTCGTCATATATTACTTTTTCTGTCATATCTTATCGCCTAAATTAAGTGTGTGAAATTACACAAACCACTCGGGCAATAATCCACACACATACAAAAAACTGTTAGAAACTTTATTCTACTTGTGATTATTAGGAAACTCGGAGTAATTTTTTATTAGTAATGGATATGAAATTCCACTAATCTAACTTCAATACCGCCATAAATGCACTTTGTGGAATTTCAACACTCCCTACCTGGCGCATACGTTTTTTCCCTTCTTTTTGGCGTTCCAATAATTTCCGTTTTCTACTTATATCACCACCATAACATTTCGCAGTTACATCCTTACGAAGTGCTTTTATGGTTTCACGAGCTATAACTTTAGCTCCAATACTTGCCTGTACAGGTATTTCAAACTGGTGTCGAGGAATTAATTCACGTAATTTTTCACAAATTTTCTTACCCCAATCATACGCTCTATCCCTATGAATAATTGCTGAAAGTGCATCAACAGTATCTTTATTAAGTAAAATATCTAATTTAACTAAGTCGGATGTTACATACCCAATTGGATGATAATCAAAAGAAGCATATCCTTTTGAAATTGTTTTCAGCTTATCAAAAAAATCAAATACAACTTCGGCTAATGGCATATCAAACTTCATCTCAACACGTTGTGATGTTAGATATACTTGATTTTTCAGAATACCACGTTTTCCAAGGCATAAAGTCATTATTGCCCCCACAAATTCAGATGCAGTAATGATAGTAGCCGAAATAAAAGGTTCTTCCACATGGTCAATATGATTAGCTTCAGGCAAATCCGTAGGATTATTTACCACAATCATTTCACCCTTATTGGTATAGCAATGATAGCTAACATTCGGAACGGTAGTAATTACGGTCATCCCAAACTCACGCTCCAATCGTTCCTGAATAATCTCCATGTGCAACATTCCCAAAAATCCGCAACGGAAACCGAAACCCAAAGCTGCTGAACTTTCCGGCTCAAAAGTTAATGAAGCATCGTTTAATTGAAGTTTATACATACTTTCTCTTAACTCCTCAAAATCTTCGGTATCTACCGGATATATTCCCGCAAAAACCATTGGTTTCACATCTTCAAATCCCTTTACTCCTTCGGATGTAGGATTAACAACAGTTGTAATGGTATCTCCTACTTTTACCTCGCGTGCTTCTTTAATTCCCGAAATAATATAACCAACATCACCTGCTGAAATTTCATTTCGAGGTTCCATATTTAATCGCAACACGCCTACTTCATCTGCTAAATATTCTTTGCCGGTAGCAATAAATTTCACCTTATCGCCTTTGCGTATTATTCCATCATACACCCTGAAATAGGCAATAATTCCGCGAAACGAATTAAATACAGAATCAAAAATTAATGCTTTTAATGGTTTGTCTTTATCGCCTTTTGGTGCCGGGATTCGCTCTACAATGGCTTGCAATATTTCAGTTACACCTTGCCCTGTTTTTCCACTTGCACGCAATATTTCATCCGGCTTACAACCAATTAAGTCAATTATCTGGTCGCTTACCTCTTCAGGCATACTGTGTGGCAAATCTATTTTATTTAATATCGGAATTATCTCTAAACCCTGCTCTATAGCCAAATATAAATTACTAATGGTTTGCGCTTGAATACCTTGACTGGAATCTACAATTAACAAAGCTCCATCACATGCTGCTATGCTGCGCGAAACCTCGTAACTAAAATCAACGTGACCGGGAGTATCAATAAGGTTTAATGTATATTTTTCACCATTGTACTCGTAATTCATTTGTATTGCATGGCTCTTAATGGTAATACCTCGCTCTTTTTCCAAATCCATATTATCCAACACTTGTGCTTCCATTTCACGCTTGCTTACGGTTTGTGTATATTCCAACAATCTATCAGCTAAAGTACTCTTACCGTGGTCAATATGAGCTATAATACAAAAATTACGAATATTTTTCATTGCTGCGAAAATAACAAAAGGAATTACTTTTTTAAGGGTGCAAAAATATTTCGTATAGTATAACCTTATATTCTAGCAAATGCATCGCAAATAATAGCTGTTGCAATTGCTGCATTTAAACTTTCGGCTGAGCCAAAACGAGGAATACTTATTGGGTGAGTAATCACTTTATGTATATCAGCGGAAATTCCATTTCCTTCATTACCTATTACTAATATAGCAGGAGTAGATAATTTTGTTTGATGAATAGACTTACCATCTATAAATGCACCATAAACAGGCATTGAGGTTTGATTTAAAAATTCATACAAATCAATATAATGTACCCCAACACGCATAAACGAACCCATTGTGGCTTGAATTACTTTAGGACTATATACATCTGCACAGGTTTGGCTGCATATAATGTTTTGTATTCCGTACCAATCCGCAATTCTAATAATTGTACCCAAATTACCGGGGTCTTGTATGGTATCCAATGCTAAAGTTAAGCCATTGCCTATGGTTGGATTTTGAATTGGCTTGGGCAATTCAACAAGTGCCAATACCTCTTGCGGGGTTGTAAGAAAACTCACTTTTTTCAACTCATCTTCGCTTACTTCACATATTTCGGTTTGATTTTTGATAAATGCTGTATTCGCAGTAAGCCAATTAGGTGTAGCAAGGATTAATTTTATGTTTAAGTTTGATGTGAATAACTCAGTAACTTGTTTTTTACCTTCTACAACAAATAGCTTTAATTCGTTGCGGTATTTTTTATGAGCTAATGAGTGAATTAATTTAATGCGTGCTTTTGATAACATAAAGTTTGTATTCGGGTTGGTGTGTATTACACTAACTTTTGGTGCTTGCAATATAACCAAAGAATTGCGTAGCTCACAAGCATTGTTATACAATGGCAGTAAAGTAAAAATTACAGGCGAAAAAAGAAAAGATGTAAAGGCTCCAATTCCTGACTTGGTAAAACAAACACCCAACAAACGTTTTTTAGGAATTACTAAACTAAAGCTTCGATTTTATTATTTAGGACTTCGCTCACCGGATACTAAAATTGGGGCACTACTTATGGATAAATTTGGAGAGCCTCCGGTTTTGTTAGATACTGCTTTTATTGAATCATCCGTAAAAAGTATGAGAGCTTACTTACACAGCGTAGGTTTTTATTATCCTGAAATTACCTATAAAGTGAAACAACACCGTTTACGTGCATTTGTTACCTATTATATTAACACAAACCAAGTATATCACATCAACAAATACCGCATCAATTGTGCAGACAGGGATTTGTATGATTTAATTAAATCTACCGAAAAAGAATCTGTTTTTACCAGCGGATACCGATTAAATAACGAAAGGCTTTTGCAGGAAGAAAAACGTATTGTTACACTTTTGCGAAACCATGGTTACTACTCGTTTAATAACGATTATATTTCGTTTGATGTAGATACTGCTTTTAATAACTGGACAGTAGATGTAGCACTGAATATCCAAAACCGAGGCATGTATGAACCGCATCAAAAATATTATGTAAAAAATGTAAACATCAACATTGAACCCATTTCTGACTCAATTAATAATACCAATACAGATACAATAAAAAGCAAAACCTTTAACTATATACCCAATTCCTATAAACTTAATGCAAGTATATTAGAGCAAAATACTTTTTTAAATCCGGGAAGTGAATTTGTGCAAAACAAAGTAAACCGCACCTATCAGCGCTTAGGCGATTTAAATTTATTTAAACTAATTACCGTAAATGCTACAACCTATACATTAAACGACACACCAATGGTGGATTATGGCGTGCGGCTAATACCCAACATTAAGTATGATTACACCATAGAACCGCAAGCAATTATTAGCGACCAAAACAACTCTTTTACCGAACAATCGCGTACAGGTAATTACGGTGTGGCAGCAATTGTTACTTTTAACAGCCGAAACTCTTTTCGTAATGCGGAGTTATTCAAATTATCCTTTCGCACTTCGGTTGAAGTTCAAGGCAAAGCCAATACTGCACGTTGGTTTAATGCTACTGAACAAAGTTTAACAGCAGGATTAACTTTTCCGCGATTGGTTGCTTTCCCGAAACTTGATCGCAACATTAATTTCATTAATACCAAAACTACTTTTACTACTTCTGCCATTTATGAACTTAACGCAAACTTCGAAAGAAGAGTAGCTACTGCTGGTATTATTTACCAAATTAATAAGAAAAACACATCCTATTATTTTACTCCTTTTGAAATTAGTTTCACTAAAAACTCAATAAACTCACATGTTTTACTATCATTAATTAAAAATGATATTTATTTATACAACATGTTTAGCAACAACCTGATTTTAGGCGGACGCATGGGACTGGTTTATACCAACAAAGAAATTACAAAAACTAAACATTACATTTACTTACGTTTTGATGCCCTTGAAATTAGTGGAAATACAGCTACAATAATTAATAAACTAATTGATAAAAAATTAAATGCCACAGGCAACTACAACATATTTGATGTAAACTATTCACAGTTTGCCAAAACAGCAATTGATTTTAGATTTAATAAACGGATTGACCCAAATAACTTTTATGTTTTTAGAGTATATAGCGGTGTAGGAATACCGTATGGCAATTCGCCTAAATTTTTACCTTTTGAAAGAAGATTTTGGGTAGGTGGAGCCAACAGCTTACGTGCTTGGTTACCTCGCTCGTTAGGTCCAGGCAGCTCGTATCAACCCGGACAAATAGATTACAGTGGAGACATTAAACTTGAAGCAAATGCCGAGTTTCGATTTAACATGTACCACAAATGGCTTGAAGGTGCAGTATTTGCCGATGCCGGAAATGTTTGGATGAGTAAATTGGATGTAAACAGAACAGGTGCTGAGTTTGATTTCAACCGGTTTTATAAAGAATTTGGTGTTGGCTCAGGGTACGGAGTACGGTTAAATTTCGATATTATTTTAATCCGTTTTGATTTGGCTATCCCTATTTACGACCCCTCTTCATCCCTTTCCAATCCTTGGGTTGTAAAAGATTTCTCAGGCAAATGGGTATATAACAACGTAAACTTAACTTTTGGTATCGGATATCCGTTTTAGTTTTATCCTTTCTATTTACATTTACCGATACAACTTGCCACTCATTAAAAAGTATTTGGTAATTTCTTGTGCATTTTTAACAAGTATAATAGCATACATTTTACCATTGTTACTCAATTCTATTTGTGCTGTTTTAATTGTATATCCGGGATAAGAAGTTTGGATTTGATTAATAACTAACAAAGGCAGTTCGTCAATTCCAATATTGGTGTAGGTTCTTATCCAATCCCCCTTAGCGCTATATTCCCAAATAGATTCTCTTTCATTTTCAATGTGTTTAACCTTATATATTGGAATATATTCGGTTTCCCATAATGTATCTAAAGCACCTGCAGAATTTTGGGTTGAATATGCTTTTAACACAGCCTCCGGAATATTCTTTTTATTAACTGTTGATTTTTGTTGAGCATTGCAATAATATGCGGTAAATAATAAAACAGGCAGAAGTAATAATTTATTCATAAATTTCTTAGATAGGTGCAATATACAGATTAAGGTGTATTTTGCAACACTGGCACAATGATTGAAAAATATAATGCTTATTATTTTTAGCCCTTAACGAAAAGAAAAAAATGGAATTGAATAAAGACATAAATATCATGTTATCAGGCATGATAAATGACGAAAACGATACACAAGAATACTTATCCTTACTTTCGCAAGAAGAAGAAGAAGAAATAAATAAAGAAATTTTGCCCGAAAGTCTGCCAATATTGCCGTTGCGTAATATGGTTTTATTTCCGGGTATGGTAATACCAATAACTGTAGGTCGCGATAAATCCATCAACCTGATTAAAGATGCACATAAAGGCTCAAAAATAGTAGGTGTAGTAGCACAAAAAGATGCCAATATTGAAGACCCAACTACTAACGACTTATACGAAATAGGAACTGTAGCCAATATAATGAAAATGCTGCGCATGCCTGATGGTAGTACTACAGTAATTATTCAAGGAAAAAAAAGGTTTCAATTAGCAGAGTTTATTCAAACGGAACCCTATTTTGTAGCAAATATTAAAGCATTAAGCGAGGAACCGTTTCACAAAAGCGAAAATTCTACTGCTCTTATATCTTCCATCAAAGACTTAGCTGAGCAAATAATTAATATATCTCCGCAAATACCTTCTGAAGCAAGTATTGCATTAAAAAATATTGAAAGCCCACGGTTTCTTTTAAACTTTATTACTTCCAACTTAAATATTGAGCTAAAAGCAAAACAAGAATTACTTGAACTTAGTGATTTCACATCAAAAGGTAATAAAGTACTTGAACATTTGAGCAAAGAGTTGCAACTGCTGCAATTGAAAAATCAAATTCAAACAAAAGTAAAAGGCGACTTAGATAAACAGCAAAGAGAATATTTTTTACAACAACAAATACGTGCAATACAAGAAGAATTGGGCGGTGACTCACCGGAACGCGATATAGACAATTTTTTGAAACAAGGTGAAGAAAAAAATTGGAATACAGATGTATTTGAAGCGTATAAAAAGGAAGTAGATAGGCTTCGCAGGATGAACCCAATGGCGCCTGATTACAGTGTTCAGCACAACTATTTGCAATTACTTTTAGAATTGCCATGGAATGATTATACCAAAGACAACTTTGATTTAAAAAACGCAAAAAAGATTTTAGACCAAGATCATTTTGGGCTTGAAAAAGTAAAAGAACGCATATTAGAGTACTTAGCTGTACTTAAACTAAAAGGCGATATGAAAAGCCCAATTTTATGCTTATTCGGACCTCCGGGTGTAGGCAAAACCAGCTTGGGTAAAAGTATTGCAAAAGCTTTGGATAGAAAATATGCACGAATTGCTTTAGGCGGATTGCATGATGAAAGTGAAATACGCGGACATCGCAGAACCTATATTGGTGCAATGCCCGGAAGAATTATTCAAAACCTGAAAAAAGTAAAAAGCAATAATCCTGTTTTTGTTTTGGACGAGATAGATAAAATTAGCAGGGATTTTAGAGGAGATCCTTCCAGTGCTTTATTAGAAGTGTTAGACCCTGAACAAAACAATACGTTTCATGATAATTTTGTAGAAATTGATTACGACTTAAGCAACGTAATGTTTATTGCCACAGCCAATACACTGGATACTATACAGCCAGCCTTATTGGATAGGATGGAAATAATTGAAATTAACGGATACACCCTTGAAGAAAAAACACAAATAGCTACTAAATATCTTTTGCCAAAGCAATTGGAAAATCATGGTTTAAAACCGAAAGATTTGACCATAAAAAATGATGCAATTGAAAAAATAATTGAAAACTACACACGCGAAAGTGGTGTGCGTGGATTGGATAAGCAAATAGCCCAAATAGTTCGTTATGTTGCAAAAGAAAAAGTAATGAATAACATTAAGCAACTTGCTATTACACCGGAATTGGTTAGCAAAATATTGGGCGTTGAAAAAATTGATAAAGAAACTTATGCAGATAATTCCAACGCAGGTGTTGTTACAGGTTTAGCATGGACATCAGTAGGTGGCGAAATTTTATTTATAGAAAGCAGCCTAACACCCGGAACAGGCAAACTAACACTTACCGGAAAGCTTGGTGAGGTAATGAAAGAATCAGCCATTACTGCTTTAACATTTATTAAAGCACATGCAGCCGAACTGAAAATTGACACAAAATTATTTGAAAAATACGATGTGCATATACACGTTCCGGCAGGAGCTGTTCCTAAAGATGGTCCTTCGGCAGGTGTTACAATTCTTACATCGCTTGCAAGCTTGTTTACACAACGTAAAGTAAAAGCACAACTTGCCATGACTGGCGAAATTACCTTACGCGGCAAGGTACTTCCTATTGGTGGAGTTAAAGAAAAAATATTAGCTGCCAAACGTGCCGGAATTACAGAAATATTATTGCCCGAATCGAATAGAAAAGATGTAGAAGATATTGCTAAAAACTATACTAAAAACCTTAAGTTTAAATATGTAAACGATATGCTTAGTGTAGTAAAACATAGCATATTAAAAGAAAAAGTAGCGAACCCTATTTTTTAAAAGGTTCGCTACAAAAAAAATCAATTTTACTGTTTCAAGGTAAGTAGATTTCATCCCTTAATAAATTCTACTATTCTATTTAGTTACTCAAGTTTTTCATAGGGCAAGTATTTTTATTCTCAGTTAATTTTATTTTTAAAATTTATATGA
>JACFNJ010000273.1 GCA_019454865.1 Bacteroidia bacterium | reverse complement strand
CTTTTACTGTACTCCATACCGGTTGCGTTACAAATGTAAGTTGGGTTTCTTCGCCTTTTTTGGATATGTTATACAGTTCAGTTGGCGAACTCATGTTTTGCCTAGCACCAACTAATACAAAGGATTTATCAGTTATATGTAAAGAGATACTTAGATAGTCATTATCTCCTTTTGTTATTTGTTTAATTTCTGAATATTCTGCACCTGATTTTTTTACTTTTTCGTTGGATGAAAAAATATTCTTACTTCCTAAGTAATCAGCAATAAGGTATAATTGTGTACCATTATTTGTCCATGCAAATGAATTGGTTGGGTAATCAAAATCTTTAGTAACTTCAAGCTCTTGTTTGGTATTGAAATAATAAACCATTAATCTGTTTTTGTCAGATTCGTAGCCGGCACGTTTCATTCTTAGCCATGCAATTTTTTTACCATCAGGACTAAATTGAGGTTCTCTATCATAGCCACTATTCAGTTCTGTAATGTTTGAGGTTTGTTTGTTTTCTATATTGTAAATAAAAATATCTGTATTGGTACTCACAGCGCTTGGTGTTCCATTTAATTTTTTGCATGAAAATGCTAATTTTTTTCCATCTGCACTCCAACTCATTTCATTGTCATCTCCAAACGGTGGTTCGGGAGCATGGTATCTTTCCTCACCTAAAATATCAATTGCATCGTTTCCTATTTTCCCATTTTGATAAGTTACAATAAAAGGATGATTGTATGTAAAATCACTCCATTCATCCCAGTGTCTGTAATATAATCCATCTATAATACGTGCATTTACAAGAGGCAAATCCGGATACATTTCATTTACCGTTCTGTCTAATTTTACCTTTGCTATATACATTAAATGCGATAGTGTAGGAGAATATTTATAACCTTCAATGCCACCATTAATATTTGTTACAGCTGTTATGTTACTGCCATCCAGATTCATTTCGTATAATTGAGTTTCACCATCTTTTGTTGATAGAAATGTTATTTTTTGTCCATCTGGTCTATAGCGTGCAGCAAATGCATTTACCTCTTTGGTAGTAACCGCCATGGCAGCACCTCCTTTTGAAGGCATAGTATATACAATGGTTGTGCCTTTGTTAGTAGATACATCATACGATTTTACTTCATACAATATGGATTTCCCATCCGGTGAAACTACGGGAGAACCTACTCTCCCCATTTGCCAAAGCAGTTCAGGTGTTAAACGTTGTTGTGCAAACACTAATTGTGTAATTAAAGCGGCAAATAAATAAATCGAAAACTTTTTCATCGTATTCTATTTTATAATTTGTGAGCAAGATACATATTCTATCAAAAATTGAAAACGCAAGAAATATTTAAAGTGAAAACAGCTTATTCAATTGAAAAAGTAAGTCTAAGTAGGAAAATTATTTGTTGAAATAAAGAAAAAGAAGTAAAAAACATATTTTTATCACTGATTATCAAATGTGATAAAAAAAAACGTTGCAAAATATTTTCATAACAAGCACATTTGCACCCGCTGTTACACGCATTTAGCTCTTTATATCGAAGGGTTGAAAAAATTGCTTCCAAAAAAATTTGCATACATTCTGTAAAATGCTACATTTGCAGTCCATTTTTTTATAGGATGGGTGTGAAATTGTTCTTTAAAATTTTGAAAAACTTGAACTTAACCGCTTGCGGTAAACTCAAATAGGCCACTTTAGCTCAGCTGGTAGAGCAACTGATTTGTAATCAGTAGGTCGCTGGTTCGATTCCGGCAAGTGGCTCACTTATTAAAATAAGTTTCAGGGGAGATACCAAAGTGGCCAACTGGGACGGACTGTAAATCCGTTGTCTTACGACTTCGAAGGTTCGAATCCTTCTCTCCCCACTTTATTTTATAAATAGTGAGTAGAGGAAAAGTATCAAGGAAGTAAGTCGTGTACAACTTATTTAGTATTAAAAATGCGGGAGTAGCTCATTTGGTAGAGCGACAGCCTTCCAAGCTGTAGGTAGCGGGTTCGAGCCTCGTCTCCCGCTCTAAATCGAAAAAGTTCACAACTTATACAATAGTTTGTGAACTTTTTTGCTGTTGTAGCTCAGTGGTAGAGCACTTCCTTGGTAAGGAAGAGGTCGGCAGTTC
>JACFNJ010000272.1 GCA_019454865.1 Bacteroidia bacterium | reverse complement strand
TTATTCCTTGCAGTTTTTTCGGGGTTTGCACTGTTGTCCAAAAATGGCAGCTAACTTGTTTATAACCCCCATAAACTTTCGCAAATACATCCAAAATCGGTTGGCTTTGCGTAGTTCGCATGAGGGTTTATCTTATCAACGAATATATATTTTTTTCATTTACAAATCATCAAAACAACTCAAATCTTATTACGTCAATTGTTGTTGTTTTAACAATTATATAGAGCAAAACGGGTTCTTAAATTACCTACAAGTCAATAAACTTATACCCAAACGAAACACCATTTTCCTTTTGGTTCTCTGAATATGCACTCGTGTTGTTTACCGCATTATCTGCTAATCGCAATCCGGTTTATTAAAACTTTATTATCTTTGGCACTTGCTTTTGGTCTCATAGTTCAATGGATAGAATAGAAGTTTCCTAAACTTTTGATGTGGGTTCGATTCCCGCTGAGACCACATAAAATATCCCCCAAAAAGAGCAATTGTTTGTTATCTATTTTCAATTCTGTTTTCTTTCGTTTAACTTAAAAAATCTTATCATAAAATCTCCTACTTTAATATTCTATCGCTTTAGTTTTAATACTTTTACCCGCTTTTGTTAGGCATTTCATATATTTTGTTTTATTTCGAAGTATGCATAAAATTTATGTAGTATTATTTTTCGCAATGTTTTCGGGGATTTTGTTTGCACAAGAAAACAGCGCCCCATCTCCTTTTGATTTTGAAATACAACGAGCAGATGTGTTTTTTAATAATAAAAAATATAACACTGCAGCTAATTTTTATAAAAAGGTTTATCCAAAAATTAAAGAAGAAGATAAAAAAAACAGTGTGTTGTTTAAGATAGCTGAAAGCTATCGGTTGAGCAATAATTTTAAACAAGCAATAAACTGGTACGAGCAGTTGATTAATACAAAATATCCCGATCCAAAAATTTTGTATTCGTATGGTTTGTTATTAAAAAACTATGAACGATATGATGATGCCGCCCGAATGTTTGGCGATTACTTATTTGAAATACCCGGTGATAAAAATGCACAACGCGAAATAGATGCATGCAAGGCAGCGCAAGCATGGAAAGCCAATCCTCAAAAATTTAATATAATCAATGTAAAAAGCATAAGTACCGAGTTTAGCGATTATGCTCCTTTTGTAGCTGCAAATAAGTTGTTTTGGAGTTCGTCAAGAAGTGAGGCAACCGGAAACATTATTTTTGAATGGACCGGTCAAAAATGCTCGGATATATTTGAAGTAACCCTTAAAAACGAAATTATAGGTGATGTACAAAAGCCACGCGGATTAATAAACGGCAATTTCAACGATGGTGTATTGTGGGTTGATTCAGCAGTTACCACTATGTATTTTACGCAATGCAATGGAGCTGATGGCAAAGGTGAAAACTGTAAAATATACGTTAGCTATAATCAAAACGAGCAATGGACATCCCCGGAGGCATTACCTTTTTGCAGCGATAGTTTTACTACCGGACACCCTTCGTTTACACCAGATGGACGAAAGATGTTTTTTGCAAGTAACATGCCCGGAGGCTATGGAGAAAAAGATATTTACTCCGTTGATTACAATCCCATAACAAAAAAATGGGGAACACCTAAAAACCTTGGAGCTACAGTAAATACAAACGAGGACGATATGTATCCATCTATTCATTCCGATGGAAGAATTTTTTTCGCCAGCAAGGGACACCTGAGCATGGGAGGGTTAGATTTGTTTTACACCATAGACTCAGCCGGTGAATACTCCCCTGCAATTAACCTCGGAAGCCCTATAAATAGTGGAGGAGACGACTTTGGCATTACATTTACTCCAACCAATTCCAACACGTATGCTTACTTTTCAAGCAATAGAGTAGGCGGAGTAGGAGATGACGATATTTATAAAATTGAAATAAAACCATTCTTGTTTTTAGTTAAAGGCAAGGTTTATAACTCTGAAGATAATAGCCCTATAAATAATGTACAGGTTGAGTTAAGTGGCTTGCCACAATTAAAAATAAAAACAGATAACAATGGCGAGTTTGTAGCCGAAATAGAACTTAATAAAACTACTGAACTATTGGCAAGCAAAGCCGAATATTTCAAAAGCACACCCATCTACATTTC
>JACFNJ010000271.1 GCA_019454865.1 Bacteroidia bacterium | reverse complement strand
ATTAAATGAAACTAACTTATTTAGGTCATTCTTGTTTTACGTTAAGAATTGCAAACAAGGTTATACTTTTTGATCCATTTATTCGAGCAAATGAATTGGCAAGTGGTATAAATTTCAACTCAATTCATGCTGATTATATTTTAGTATCGCATGGACATTCCGATCATACTGCAGATTTAGTTGATTTAGCAAGAAATACTGGAGCAAAAGTGGTTTCAAGTTTTGAAATACATACTTGGTTAAATAATCAAGGAATCGAAAACACGCATCCAATGAATATTGGAGGAAAGTGGCTGTTTGAATTTGGCACACTTCACATGGTATTTGCAGCGCATTCCAATTCATTACCGGATGGTACTTATGGTGGAGTTGCTGCTGGTTTTGTTATTGAAACATCTGAAATGATAATTTATTATGCTGGCGATACAGCACTAACAACCGATATGCGGTTGCTTGCTGAAAAATTCACAATAAACACTGCATTGCTACCAATAGGCGATAATTTTACAATGGATTATAAAGACGCTTGTAAAGCATCCGATTTCATAAATTGTAATAAAATAATTGCTATGCATTTTGACACGTTTGGATACATTAAAATTAATCATAAAGAAGCCATTGACTATTTTACGAACAACAACAAACAATTAATCATACCAACAATAGGAAATACAATAGAACTTTAAATAAAAGACACAATACAAAACATGGGAAAAATAATATCGGTAGTAAACCAAAAAGGTGGTGTAGGAAAAACCACAACTGCTGTAAACTTAGCAGCCAGCTTAGCTGTACTTGAATATAAAACATTAGTAGTAGATGCTGACCCACAAGCAAACACTACTTCACACTTGGGACTTGACCCTAAAAATGTAGAATTAGGCTTGTATGAGGTAATGATAAACGATACTTCAATTAAAGAAGCAATAGTAAAAACAGAAGTAGAATATTTAGATGTTTTACCATCAAATATTGATTTGGTAGGAGCTGAAATAGAATTAATAAATATTCAAAACAGAGAAAGAGTATTACGCCATGCTTTAGACCGAGTGAAAAAAGAATATGATTTTATTATCATTGATTGTTCACCATCATTAGGGTTAATAACTACAAACTCATTAACAGCAAGCGACAGTGTGATAATACCTGTACAATGCGAGTATTTTGCATTAGAAGGTTTAGGCAAACTATTAAACACAATTAAAATAGTTCAAAGCAATTTAAATCCTGAACTTCAAATTGAGGGATTATTACTAACAATGTATGATATGCGTTTGCGATTAAGTAACCAGGTTGTAGAAGAAGTTAAGATGCATTTCCAACAAATGGTATTTGATACAATCATACAACGAAATACTCGATTAAGTGAAGCGCCAAGCTTTGGTAAACCGGTAATAATGTATGATGCCGAATGTAAAGGGACAATTAACTACCTTAACTTAGCTAAAGAATTATTAACCAAAAATGGATTGGCTAAACCAAGTATGTTTGAATCAAGTGCATTAAATTAAAGCAAAAAAATTATGAATCAACCCAAGAAAAGCGGATTAGGTAGGGGCTTAAGTGCATTATTAGAAAATGCCCATACTGACATTACAAACACATCAACTGAAGCAAAACCGGTAAATACTATAAGCGAAATATTGATTAGCCAAATACAAGCTAATCCATTTCAACCACGCACAGAATTTGAAGAAACAGCACTCCAAGAATTAGCAGACTCAATTAAAATTCATGGTGTAATACAACCCATTACTGTACGAAAAATGGGGTATGATAGTTACCAGATTATTTCCGGTGAACGAAGAACCAGAGCGAGTATTCAAGCTGGATTAACTAAGATACCCGCATACATACGAGTAGCGAATGACCAAGAAATGCTCGAAATGGCATTAATTGAAAATATTCAACGTGAGGAACTCAATCCTATTGAAATTGGTTTAAGTTATAAAAGATTAATGGATGAATGTAACCTAAAACAAGACGATGTAGGAGAACGAGTTGGCAAAAACAGAAGCACTGTTACAAATTATTTGCGCTTGTTAAAACTTCCCGACACAGTTCAATCTGCCTTAAAAGAAGGCAAAATTTCAATGGGGCATGCAAGAGCAATAATTAATATTGACAACCCAAAG
>JACFNJ010000019.1 GCA_019454865.1 Bacteroidia bacterium | reverse complement strand
GAAAACACAACAGAAAATGCATCCGCAGATAAGTTTTGGCATTCACAAGTAGTGTTTAGTATGCCTGGAGAGTGGGATTTAAATATTTATTTTGAAAAAGCATCAGCAGGAATTATCGGCAATGGCTCATTTAAGTTTCAGGTTACTGCACCAACTTTACCATTAGTAAAAAGCATTCAACTAAGTGGTGCGGATAGTTCAAAAATATTGATTGCGCTACTATCGCCATCTAATCCAAAACTTGGAATGAATGATATAGAAATAACAGTGCATAAAAGACAATCTGCAATGTTATTTCCACCCGCAGAAAACTATACAATTGAAATTAACCCACAAATGCCTTCTATGGGACATGGCTCGCCAAGAAATGAAAATCCAATACATATTAGTAACGGGCACTATAAAGGGAAAGTTAACTTTACTATGAGTGGACTATGGAGAGTGTACCTAACAATTAAAAAAGATGGTACTGTAGTTAATAACAACGAATATTTTGACATTGAGTTTTAAACTAATTTCCGCCCTCAAGTAAGAGGGCGGTTTGTTTACTTATGAAAAAAGAAATTACATGTTTTGTTGTTTTTATATTGTGCATAGGTAAATTATTTGCTCAAAAAATTACTCAAGATACTGTTATTACTACTAAAACGTTGCAAGAGGTAGAAATACATGGTTCAACAAATAACAAAAGCAACCAAGCTTTTAATTTTTATAAAAACAGCAAAGTTGCCGGCACCGAAGACATTCTTTCAAGGATAGAAGGAGTAAACCTGATTAAGCGCGGAGCATTTGGCATGGAACCCATATTGCGCACTTACCAAGGCGGACAAATTATTACCATGATAAATGGCATGAAAATGTATGGCGCCTGTACAGACAAAATGGATCCGGTATCATCCTATATAGAACCTGGAAACTTATCAAAACTTAGCCTACAACATGGTGCCGGAATGAATATGCTTGGAAGTACTATTGGAGGAACTATAAATTTTGAACTTGGCGAGCCAATAATTAATTGTCATAATAAATTTTCATCACAGTTATATAGCCAATACAGTACAGTAAATAAAGCAACTAATAATGGCTACTTAGTTAATGTAAGTGGCAAGAAATGGGCAGCTCGAGCTAGTGGTGCTTATCGCAAATCGGCCAACTATATGGCAGGTGGAAACAAAATAGTAAACCATAGCCAGTACGAAAAATTTAATACACATGTTGGATTAAACTATCAGTTGAATCAAAAGAACAATGTAATTGCTGATGCAATAATTGATCAGGGAATGAACATTGGCTATCCGGCATTACCTATGGATGTTTCATTGGCGCGCGCTTTTATTACATCACTAACTCATCGTAAAAAACACTTCAGAGGTGTATTTGAAAGTAAAATATATTACAACAAGGTTTCACACCAAATGGACGACACCAAACGTGCAGAAACGATTATTCACATGGACATGCCAGGATGGAGTGAAACTATGGGATTTTTTACAAGATTAGAACGATATACCAAGCACTCAAAACTTGAACTGCGAATTGATGGACATGATGCATATACACGTGCAGATATGATTATGTATCCTACAGGACAAAAAGAAATGTTTATGCAAACACTTCCCGGAAACCATTTAAAAAATATCGGTACAGCTTTAAGTATTGAAAAAAAGCTCTCTTCTAAGTTTCAGGTTTCTGCAAACACACGTATTGATTATTTCTCACAAAATGTAATTGATTCTGTAGGCATACTACAATGGACAGGATTTGGATTTGACTTAAATCAAAAAAAACAAAACGTATTGCCCAATGCAAGTTTACAATGGAGAATATTGGGTAAAAAGGTAACTCAAAATATAACATTTGCATATGGAAACCGATTACCAACAAGCAATGAACGAATAGGCTTTTATCTGTTTAATCGGGCTGATGCGTATGATTACTTAGGCAATTACAACTTGAAACCAGAAGAAGCCTGGCAAGCAGAATGGAAAATAATTAACAAAAGAAAAAAAGCAGAGTACACTCTTAATCTATTTTATCACCACATAACACAATATATCTATGGGTTTATATTACCCTCTTATTCATCCATGACAATAGGAGGACGAGGCGTAAAAACTTATGATAACATTGCTTTTGCAAATCTGTTGGGTGTAGAAGCAAGTGGTAAAGTTCGTTTTAGTGATTTGTTAAGCTATCAAGGAAACTTACGATATACTTATGCCACTTTAAGCAACAAATTGCCTATGCAACAGGTGCCACCATTAAAAATAATTAACTCCATACGCTATGCAACAGACAAAATTCAAATACAATTTGACCACCAATTAGCTGCAGCACAAAATCGAATTAATCCGGATTTTGGAGAGGTATCTACCCAAGGCTGGCAAACTTTTGCACTGCGATTATCATATACATTTACTTTGAAAAATTCTTTAATCCAAGCGCATTCCTCAATCGAAAACATGCTTGACACATACTACCGCGAACATTTAGATTGGAACAACATACCACAAGCCGGAAGAAACTTTGTATTAGGAGTAAATGTTATAATTCCCTAATTGAGGTAAAAAATCACTTGAAATGTATGATTTGAAGCATAAAATACACGTTTGTTAATATAGACCTTTGTTCGTAGCTAATAAAATAATTATGAAAAAAGTAATTTATCTATTCACTTCAGCATGTATCGTGCTAAGTGCAGCTTGCGGAAGCGCAGAAAAACAGGCAACTGCCACAGAAAGCCAAGCAACCGAAGCAGTAGTAGGACAATCCGGAGTAAAAGATGATACATCCGACCCTAACATTGTACAAACAGCTGTTGGAAGTGCAGATCACACCACCTTAGTAAAAGCTGTTCAAGCAGCAGGCTTGGTTGATGCATTAAGTAATGCAGGACCATTTACCGTTTTTGCTCCTACCAATGCAGCTTTTGAAAAATTGCCTGCGGGAACAGTGGAAGAATTGTTGAAACCTGAAAAAAAATCTGACCTTGAAAACATTTTAGGTTATCATACTTATGTTGGTGTGTTGGATGGTGTGTTGCTGCAAGACGGTGCAGAGTATGACATGGTGTATGGCGGAAAAGTAAAAATCTCTAAAGATGGAGACAAAACTTTAGTAAATGGTAAGCCTATTTTGGCTACTATCAAAACATCGAACGGGATTATTCACGTTATAGACGAGGTATTATTACCTCAGTAGTTTTTTGTTTTTCTTGATTAAAAAAGAGAGGTCTTATGACCTCTTTTTTTTGACTTTATTTGTTCGCTACTGTTAGCCTATTTCTACATGTATTTGATTAACAGGTGAATTTTTAGCACAAAAAATATATCATAATTGGAAAAAGCTAATCAGCTTCTAATAAAGGTTTTATTTAACTAATTTCTGCTAAATATTAGTTACTTGATTTTATTTTTTTTTCAATTGCCGATGTGCTGTACCCTTCAATAAAATCCAAGGTGAGCACACTACCACCATTAGTTGTTACTACATCATAGCCTACAATGTTTTCAGGCTTATAGTCGCTACCTTTAACCAATACATCGGGTATAATTTCTTTTATAAGCGAATACGGTGTATCTTCATCAAACAACACTACCGCATCTACAAATTGTAATGATGCCAGTATCTGTAATCGCGAGTATTCGTCTTGTATTGGCCTATTGTTTCCTTTTAATTTTCTTACAGACGAATCCGTATTTAATCCCACGACAAGCTTGTTTCCACAATCGGCAGCTTTAGCAAGATAATCCACGTGTCCACGATGTAATATATCAAAACACCCGTTGGTAAAAACAATTTTTAAACCTTGTTCTTTCCATTGGTCGGTTACTAATTTTAAATCAGCAAATGAAGAAAAGATTTTATTTAAAACGGAGTGATAATGCGACATAGCTTGTTGAATTACGTGCCGCTAATGTAGCTAAATTTTCAATCATGTTTTAATCGGGCAATTCATTAAAAGATTAATACTTCATTTGCACACCTAATTTATTATCATTGCACCTCATGCAACCAAACAAACCAAATATTTTAATAATAGGTGCCGGACCGGGCGGAAGCGCAACATCCTTGTTTCTTGCCAAGAAAGGAATACCTCATACCATTATAGATAAGGCGGTTTTTCCTCGTGATAAGATATGTGGTGATGCTATTAGCGGAAAAAGTGTGTATGTATTGAACCGTTTAGACGAAACAATTATCCCAACTTTTAATACCCAAAAAGATACTTTTATTGAAAGCTGGGGCGTAAAATTTGTAGCACCAAATGGCAAGGCAATTGATATTCCGTTTAAAAAAGAAATTGGAAACAACCAACTGCCACCGGGGTTTATCAGCAAGCGACAGCATTTTGATTTTGAGCTGATAAAACGATTAGATAAAAACTATGCTAATTTTATTGATGGGGCAGAGGTTACATCAATCGTTCGAACAGGAAATCAATTTTCGGTTACATATATAAAAAACACTGTTGAAACTACACTTTCCAACATTGATTTGGTAGTAGGTGCCGATGGTGACAGAAGTATTGTAGGTAAAACATTCGCCTCGTTTAAAAAAGAGAACAAGCACTACTGTGCCGGCATACGTGCCTATTATGAAGGAGTAGAAGGAATGCATGCACAAAATTTTATTGAATTACACTTTTTACCCGAAATGCTTCCGGGTTATTTTTGGATATTTCCTTTGCCTAACGGCATGGCCAATGTTGGTGCTGGCATGTTAAGCAGCGAAGTAAGTAAGCGTAAGGTCAATCTTAAAGCCGATATGCTTAATGCAATTGCTAACAATCCAAACATAAGTGCACGATTTAAAAATGCAAAAATGCAAGGCAAGATACAAGGCTGGGGCTTGCCATTGGGAAGTAAAAAAAGAGAGTTGAGCGGTGATGGTTTTTTGTTGGTAGGTGATGCAGGTGCATTAATTGACCCCTTTACCGGTGAAGGTATTGGTAATGCTTTATACAGTGGTATGTTAGCTGCTGACAGTATTGAATTGGCAATAAAAGCTAATCGCTTTGATGCTGCTACTTTAAAGCAATTTGATGTTGCATTTTACGACAGGCAATGGGATGAGCTAAAACTAAGCCATACTATGCAGCGACTTACCAAGTTTGATTGGTTATTTAATTTTGTAGTAAATAAAGCGTATAAAAACAAAGCACTTCGTGAAACCATCAGTTGCATGTTTGAAGATATAGACCTTCGTGCCAAACTCAGAAATCCATTGTTTTATTTCAAACTCCTTATAAACGATTAATTATATGCACCCGTTTATTGTTCGCAATTATTTAATATTGGCAATTACCAGCTTATTGGTGGCGCTTTATGTTACCATTTTCGAAAGCTTTATCGGGGGCAAAGCATATATGTTTTTACTTTTGGGCTTGGTGTTTGGTATTATTTATTACCTGAAGATTAAAAAGAAAATTTAACCCCCTATCTGAGTTTTTTATTCAACTTGTTTCAAATACATATATTTGTAGGGTATAAATAATGAATAGTACTTTAATTATCGTATGTAGTATTTTGGTTTCTGCGTTTTTTTCGGGAATTGAAATTGCATTTATATCCTCCAATAAATTATTAATAGAGCTAAGAAACAAACAAGGAAGTTTGTCAGCAAGGCTATTGTCTCCGTTTGTAAACAATCCTTCTCGGTTTATTAGCACTACACTGGTTGGTAATAATATTGGGTTGGTTATTTATGGTATTTATATGGGAAAATTTTTAAATCCGTATATCATACAATATATTCCAGCCACCGAGCAAAGCACTTTGTTACTTTTGTTTCTGCAAACGCTTTTGTCAACCATTGTTGTATTAGTTACAGCAGAGTTTTTGCCTAAAGTTTTGTTTCGCATTAATCCGGATATTATTCTGTCGGTTTTAATATATCCATTTTTACTTGCCTATTATTTATTTTGGCCTATAGTTAACTTTATTACTTGGCTCTCAAAATTTATTTTAAATAGTGTATTTAAGTTGCGATTCAGCGAAAGCACTCCGGTGTTTTCAAAAGTGGATTTAGATCAATACATTACAGAAAGTGTCGAAGATTTAAATGAAGACGCTGACGTAGATACTGAAATGTTTAAAAACGCATTGGAGTTTGCCAATGTTAAGTTGCGCGATTGTATTACACCACGTACTGAGCTTATCAGCATAGATATTGATGCATCGGTAGAAGAATTGGAAAAGAAATTCATTGAATCGGAATTGTCAAAAATAGTTGTGCACCAAGGTTCAATAGACCATATTATTGGATATGTACACCAAAAAGATTTGTTTAAAAAACCACATAGCATTCGAAGTATATTATTGCCAATAGAAATAGCGCCCGAAACCATGTCGGCAAATGAATTGCTAAATAAGTTTACGTTAAACCGCAAAAGCATCGCCTTAGTGGTAGATGAGCTTGGCGTTACCGCTGGCATTGTTACCATAGAGGATATAATGGAAGAAATTTTTGGTGAAATAGAAGACGAACACGATGTAAACAAGCATACGGAGGTGAAGTTAAATGACAATGAGTTTATATTTAATGCACGTTTAGAGGTAGATTATTTAAACAGCAAATACGAGTTGAATATTCCGGAAGGAGAATACAACACATTGGGAGGGTTTATATTTGCCGAACACGAAAGTATTCCGGCAAAAGGTGATGTTATTATTATTGCAAATTTTGAGTTTACGATACTGTCCATTTCAAACAATCGTATCAACGAGCTTCGCATGAAAATTATACTGCCCGAAACCCACTAATCAAACTTATAAATAGCAAATTAGTGCATACAGATATTAAAAACTTCAATTAATATATAATTTCAACACTTAATCCTGCTTTATTGTTGCATTTGTTTGAATAGTTTATTTTTGCATTTGTGAAAATTGCAATTATAGGTGGTGGTGCTGCCGGATTCTTTTCAGCTATACATGCAGCTATGGCTAATAAAGACAACGAAGTAACCATATACGAAAAAACAACTAAGGTACTTAGCAAAGTATTAGTATCCGGAGGCGGACGTTGTAATGTAACACATGCTTGTTTTGAAAACAATCGCCTTACTTCAAATTATCCAAGAGGCGAAAGACAATTAAAAAGTGTTTTTTCTCGCTTTTCTACATCCGACACAGTTGCTTGGTTTGAGTCAAACGGAGTAAAACTAAAAACGGAAGAAGACGGGCGAATGTTTCCTACAACATATAATAGCGAAACAATTGCAAACTGTCTTCAAAAAGTTGCACAAAAACTTAAAGTAAACATCGAATTTGAAACCAATGTTTCAACCATCCAAACCGATATAACCGGAAAGTTTAATCTATTAACCAACAAAGGAAAAATAACTGCCGACAAAGTAATTGTTACTACCGGAGGAAATCCTAAAGAAGATGGGTTTAATTGGTTAAAAGAAATGGGTCATACTATTGTTCCGCCCGTTCCATCCTTGTTTACGTTTAATGTGCCAAACAATCCAATTACAGAACTTACCGGAATAAGTGTTGATCCCGTTAAAATTAAAGTAGTAGATTCTAAGTATGAGTTTTCAGGACCTTTGCTAATAACACATTGGGGTTTTAGTGGTCCTGCCGTTTTAAAGCTTTCATCTTATGCAGCACGTGATTTAGCAGATTTAGATTATGAATTTGATATTCAAATTTCGTGGGTAAATGATAAAAAAGAAGACTTAGTACGAAACGAATTAATGAATTTAAAAGCCGCTAATCATCACAAAAAGTTTCGTACACTATTTCCTTACACAAAATTAAGCAAACGACTACAAGATAATTTATTTGCAAAGGCTGAAATAAATCCGGAAAAAAACTGGGCTGATATTTCAAAAGCAGAAATTAATACCTTGGTTGAAGTATTGCTTTACGATACATACCATGTAAGTGGTAAAACAACTTTCAAAGAAGAGTTTGTAACTTGTGGTGGTGTTTCGTTGGATGATATTCATTTCAAAAACATGGAAAGCAAACGTGTAAAAGGATTGCATTTTGCCGGTGAAGTGCTGGACATAGATGGAATTACCGGAGGCTTTAATTTTCAGGTAGCATGGACAACAGGATATGTTGCCGGAACAAATGCAGGTAAATAAAAAAACAACAACAAACTAAGTGATACAAAAAATACGAGAGAAAATAGATTTTGGCACACGCAGATATGTAATTAGCATGTTGTTCTTGTTGCTTATATCTTTTTTGCTTCACGCCTCGGAGTTAGCTGTTAATGTAAGCAATGGTAAAAATGAATTTAGCTTCTATGCGCTACTTCAATTGTTTTTAAACGATGTAACTTTCATTTATATAGCCACAACTTATTTATATTTAATTTATCTGCTTATTTATTATTTAAGCGATTTTTCAGCACGAATGTTATTGGCTTTTGTATTGATTATAATGATATGTGTTCAAATCGGATTGATGCAATATTATCTTATTTCAAATATGCTACTTGGTGCTGATATGTGGAGCTATTCATGGAATGACATTAAACTTACGGTTGCAGCATCAGTTACTATCAGCTGGTGGCAAATATTATTGTTTCCTACTGTGCTTATTGCTTGTATGCAGTTGCATTATTATTTTCAGCAACACACTTTTTCATTTCTTACATCAATAATTTTACTTGTATTAATACTCTCTATTGGGTTTGCCAATAGGCATTATAATTGGATAGAAATAAAAGATATTAACGATAAAAACTTGGTTATAAATAAAGAATCCTATTTTATTGATAAAACCAAAGAGTTTATAAAAGGAAGGCAAGTTAATTCACCTTATTTACAACAAGAATTATTGGCAAGTGCCGGAGCTTACCCATTGCAAATAAAGCAAAGTACAACCGATTATTTAGGCCCATATCTAAACAAAAAGAGCACCCCACCAAATATTGTATTTATATTAGTTGAAGGATTAGGTAAAACATTTGTTGGACCCTATGCAGACTATGAAGGCTGTATGCCTTTCTTGGATTCGCTTAGCAGGCAAGGACTTTTTTGGAGTAATTTTATAAGTAATGCCGGGCGCACATTTGGTGTATTACCCGCAATATTAGGGTCATTGCCATTTGGTAAAAGTGGTTTTATGGAAGAACCAAACATGCCATACCATACTTCATTAATTAAATTATTAAATCAAAACGGATACAGCAGCTCTTTTTACTATAGTGGTGCTGCAAAATTTGATGGAATGCGAAATTTCCTTGAAAAACAAGAAATAGGTAACATTTACGATGAAGATAATTTTGAAGATAGTTATCAGAAATTACCCGCCAATAGCGGTGGCTTTACGTGGGGGTATGGCGATAAGGAATTGTTTAAAAACAGCTTCCGCTTTGTTTCAAAAACCAAGCAACCCTACTTTAATATTTACCTCACTGTTACAACACACGAACCGTTTAATATTCCTAACCCATCTTCATACGAACAACGGTTACAATATTTTATGGCAAAAAACGGTAATCCGCAAGTTGCACAAAACAAAGATGCTTTCCGCTGTTTAATGTACACCGATGATGCAATAAGAAACTTTATTGAAGAGTATAAAAAAAGATCGGAATACAACAATACCATATTTTTAATAACCGGTGATCATCGAATGATTCCCGTTAAGCACAAAAATGAAATTGACCGTTACCATGTTCCGTTGTTAATTTATTCGCCATTATTAAAAACACACAAATTGTTTAAATCTATGGCATCGCATGATGATGTGCCGAGTACTTTTACCGCTTATTTAAAAAATGCATACAAAATGCAAATGCCAGATTCGGTGCATTGGCTTGGTAGTGGACTTACATTTGAAACCCATTTTACCAACAATAAGCATATTCCAATTATGCGCAACAAAGGACAAATAGCCGATTATGTTTTTGGTAAATACTTTATAACAGATGGTGCCCTACAAGACCTAAGCGACAACCTAATTCAAACCCAAAACAGGGATGAAGAGTTAACTAAAAAAGGTGAAAAATATATTGAACAATTTAAAAACATTAACGATTACGTATGTTCAAATAACAAGTTGTATAATTATCTTTTTGTGCCGGATACATCAATCAAAGAATATACAACAACTCCCACTAATGAAGTTATTGTAGAAGAAGAGAAAAAAGAAGCGCCTAAAACAACATCACCAAAAAAGGAAACAACGGTTGAAAACAAAACAAATTCACCTAAACCAAAAGAAACTAATACGCCAAAAGCAGCCATTAAACCAACAGCAAAAGTAGTAGAACAGAACATAAACACCGATGACGAGCTTAAAGCCGCACAAGCATTTGTAATCAAAAATCCAGGTAATGCACAAGGCTATTATAATTTAGGTGTTCAACACTTAAAACTTGGAAATTACTCTTGGGCAAAAGCAAATTTAGAGAAATCACTTGCCTTAAACTATAAACTTAAAGAGGCGTATCAGGCACTAATTAATATGGAACTGCAACGTGGCGACAGAGAAGCCGCAAGATGGTATTACTACAAAGCAATTGGTGTATTTGAAAAAAGTGAATTTGAAAACGAGTTAATAAAAATAAAAGGACGCTAATACGACAAAGAAAAAATTTACTAATGAAAAGAACTCTACAAGTAATCGTTTTGTTAATACTCTTTCCTTTTGGTGCAGCAATGGCACAGGTAGATTCCTTGTTTACAGTTGCACGCGAATATGCATTTAATGGTAAGCGCGAACAAGCTCGTGCGCTTTGTGATACAATTTTAAAAACATCACCAAACTATGCTGATGTTAGAATATTGAAAGGACGAACTTTTAGCTGGGATGGTAAAAGAGAAGAAGCCAGAATTGAATTTAAAAAAGTAATTGCCAACGATAGCACAAACACAGAAGCATACGAAGCACTTTCGGATGTTGAGTTTTGGGACGACAAAAGCAATGAAGCATTAAATGTGGTAAACACAGGCTTGCGTATTACGCCAAACACAAAACCATTAATGCTTAAAAAGGCAAAATATTTAATTGATTTAAACAGACTGAATGAAGCGCAAAGTGAAGTAAATGCTATACGCAAGATTGACTCAGCATGTACAGAATGCGATGCAATTGATGAAACCATAAAGCAATTAAAAGCAACAAACCATGTTTCAGCTGGTGCCTCGTTTGATTATTTTGAAGGACTTGATCGCTTGTTTTTGTACCAATATATTCAGGTAGGAAAAAAGTTTCCCAAAAACTCGGTAATATTTCGTGTAAATTTTAATCAACGATTTCAAACAAGTGGCTTTCAACCCGAAATTGACATGTATCCTTCCTTGGGTAAATTTGGTTATTTATATCTCAATTATGGATATTCCAACACAAAACTATTTCCTACACATCGTGTAGGTTTTGAGTGGTATAAAGGGCTTCCGTTCGGTATGGAGGCTTCTGCCGGTTTACGGTATATGGATTTTGGGGGAGGTTCATTGGTTTGGATATATACAGCATCATTGACTAAATATATTGGAAACTTAGCACTAATTGGCAGAACATTTATAACACCCGACCCGGACACAAAAAGTACGTCTGCGTCTTTAATTATTAATTTAAGACAGTATTTTGCCGATGCAGATAATTATTTTGGCGTTACTGTTGGTGCAGGTTACTCGCCTGACCAGCGCGTATTTTTATCCAGCCAATCATTACCTAATCAAACCGAAATTAAAAGCATTTATTATATGCAAGCATACCGTGCCGGATTAGTGTGGTACAAAAGCTTTACTTACCGTCATATATTTAATATTGATGTGGACTATCGGTATCAGGAGTTAAAGATTGGACCAAGTAGCGAGTTTTATCATACATACAGTGCCGGAATTAGTTATAAATACAAGTTTTAAAAGTAATGAAGCAGCAATTGTATAACTATATTAACCTAAAATACCTGTACAACATGTCGGGTGGCGATAATGAATTTGTTGTAGAAATGATAAGTGATTACTTATCAAACGAACCAAAGAATTTTTCATTTTTAATGGAAGCATTAAAAAATAAAAACTTTGCAGATATTGCCTACCATGCACACAAGCTTCGCTCGGCAGCACAAATAATGGGTGCAAATGAGCTATTAGAAAATTTAGAATGTATAGAAAATTTAGCACTTCAAAACAAATGTGTAGAAGATGAAATTGGTTTTAAAATAGAACAAATAAATTCGAAAATATTAACCGAGCTTTCGGAAGAGCTACAAGTTATTAACCCCCGTATATGACCAAAAAGATATTAGTAACAGAAGATGAGGATTTAATCCGTAAAGCCTTGGAGTTCCGATTAAAGAAAGAAGGCTATGAGGTGGTTTCTGCAATGGATGGGCGTATTGCACTTCAAGCCATTGAAAACACAAAGTTTGATTTGGTAATAACGGACTTAATGCTGCCTTTTAATAGCGGTATGGAAATTATCAGCAAACTAAAGGAAATAAGCAAAGAAACGCCCATTATAGTTCTTACTAATATTGGACTGGAAAACGTAGTTATGGAAGCGTTTAATCTAGGTGCTGACGACTACATGACCAAACCATTTAGCCCTAATGAGCTTTCTGTTCGTGTAAAACGATTATTAAACAAATAAGCAGTGAACAAAATTAAATATTATATACTTTTTGCTTTTTCGTTAGGTGTATGCTTTAATGCGTTTTCACAAACTGAATCGAAAGATATATTTAAACAAACAAAAGATTTTGCATCGCAGTTTTTGTTTTCTACTGAGCTTTTAATTCGTGTTTGTGCTGTTTTATTAATTCTGTTTATCATACTTTTTATAGGTTTTTTCTTAACCTTAATGATTGCCCGAACAATACATCGAAGAAACGACTCGTACGAAAAAAGGATAAAAGAAAAATTTGAGCTATTACTTACAGGAATTATTTTTATTGATGAGGGCGAAATGGAAACACGCGAATGGCGCAACTCCAAGCAGCGCGTTATGACACATTTCCGTAGTAAGTATTTAAATAGTAAAAAAAACAAAAAGTTCCTTCGAGAGCATATAATTTTAATGCACAAAAATTTTAATGGTTTTGCTGCTGAGGTATTGCGTAATTTATATCTGGAATTTCGCTTACAAAAAGGTGCAATACGTGAATTAAATGCTCCTGATTGGGGAATTCAAGCGATGGCCGTAAAAGAGTTGGCACAACTAAATATTGATGCTGCATTAAAACAAATCAAACGGCTTACTACACACGAAAACGAGATATTACGATTGGAGGCCCAAATTGCGGTGTTAAGTTTAGATAAGGTTGAACCCTTTGCATTTTTAAATAAAATAAAGTTTCAGCTTACAAATTGGCATCAGGTAAACTTAGCAAACGCAATCCGCCAATTAGAAACCGACAAACTACCCCAATTCAGTCAGTGGTTTTCTTCAAATAATGATTCGGTAGTATTGTTTAGCATTAAAATGGCTCAACTTTTTGACCAATTTGAAAGTATTCCATTATTGGTTAAACTACTTGAACACAAATCCCAAAAAATTGTCGGAGAATCAGCACGTGTTCTTGGCGTATTTATGGCTAATGATGCACAAGAAAATTTGCTTAAAGCTTTTCGTAATGCCGAACATGAAGTTAAACTTAAAATATTAATTGCGTTAGGAAAGTGTGGTACCGATGAAATAATTCCTTTCTTATCGCAACAATTACTTCAAAATGATGCCGAGATTGCTTTCACTGCCGGTAAAGCGTTAAAACTAATAGGGTTTTCCGGAAGGGATGTATTAGAACAAAACAAAAACTCTATTTTGTTTGATGTGCCAAATATTTGTAATCACTTATTAGACGACAGAATTTAATATGCTACACAACTTTATAGAAACGCTTAACAATGTAATCTTCTTTTATGCTATTACAATTAGCATAGCATACGTTTTGTTGGCTATATTTAGTGCACGTGCATTAAATCACTACATGAAAAAAAATAAATTTGTTGATTACAACAACATACTTACTTCTCCCCTATCTCCATCCGTATCTTTAATTGCACCAGCATACAACGAAGAAAAAAATATCGTTGAAAATATTCGTTCTCTTCTAAGTGTTCATTATAATAATATTGAAATAATTATTGTAAATGATGGCAGCAAGGACAACACCATGCAAGCAATGATAGATGCCTATCATTTACAAAAAGTAGATTATTATGTAAATAATCAAGTTCCGTGTAAAGAGATTTTAGGAGTATATAAATCCAGCAACAAGGCATTTAAAAAACTTGTAGTAGTTGATAAAGAAAATGGCGGTAAATCAGATGCCCTCAATGCCGGAATTAATGTTGCCGAAAACGAGTTAATTACCTGCATTGATGTTGATTGTATAGTAGAACAAGGGGCAATACTTAAAATGGTAAAACCTTTTATGGAAGAAGACAAAAATGTTATAGCTACCGGAGGAGTAATTCGAATTGCTAATTCGTGTGTTATTGAAGATGGAAGACTAATTGATATTAAAGTGCCTGAAAAAATTATCCCTCGTTTTCAGGTAGTGGAGTATATCCGTGCTTTTTTACTTGGGCGAATGGCTTGGAGTAAGCTTAATGGCTTGTTGCTTATAAGTGGCGCATTGGGTTTATTTGATAAACGTATAGTAATTGAATGTGGTGGCTATGAGCACAAAACTGTAGGCGAAGACATGGAGCTTGTAGTAAGGATGAGAAGATACATGACTGATAACAAACGCAAATATAAAGTTGTGTATATACCCGACCCGCTTTGCTGGACAGAGGCACCGGATGATTATAAAATTTTAGCACGACAAAGAAACCGTTGGATGCGCGGAACAATTGAAACCTTATGGTTTCATCGCAAAATATTTTTTAACCCGAAATATGGCTTGCTGGGTGTTTTAAGTTATCCTTTTTGGTTTTTTTACGAGTGGTTGGCTCCAATTGTTGAGTTCTTAGGATTGCTGTACTTTATCTTTTTAATTTCTATCGGATACAGCAATTGGGTGTTCTTTTTGGTGCTATTTTTTACCGTTTATTTCTTTGCTATAACTATCTCTATACTATCTTTGGTGTACGAAGAGTTTAGCTACAGACAGTATAAAAAACACTCAGAAATATTGAAACTTATCGGCACACTTGTACTTGAGCCGCTTATTTATCACCCACGTACCGTTTGGTGGAGTTTACGCGGAAATATTGACAAAATAAGGGGTAGAAAATCTTGGGGGGATATGTCAAGAAAAGGGTTTGATAAAAAAATTGTTAAAAACGAAACCGGCAATTAACATTCTTTTTAAATAATAAATAAGCCCAACTGTACTTACTTTGGAATTGCAAAGCAATGACAAAATAGGCTCTGTTTGTCGTATAATTTTTTTTGCAAATTCGTTGATTATAACAGCCGTTTAAAATTAACGCAATACCGGAAAACGCATTCTATAATCTACGTTTACTTCACCTTTGGCAATACGCAACAGTTTGTTTTTAAGCAGTCGTTTTTTTAGTTCACTTATGTGGTCAATAAATAATTTACCTTTCACGTGGTCATACTCGTGTTGTATAACACGTGCTGCAATTCCATCATACACTTCTTCGTGCCACACAAAGTTTTCGTCCTGATATTTTATCGTAATTTGTGGATGACGATTAACGTTTTCACGTATTTTTGGAATGCTTAAACAGCCCTCCTCGAACTCCCACAGCTCACCTGTTTCATTTAATATCTCAGCATTTATAAATACCTTTTTAAAATCAGGATATTTTTCATCTTCAAAAGCTGTTGTATCAATAATAAATAAGTTTATGGATTTTCCTATTTGAGGAGCAGCCAAGCCCACTCCGTTTGACTCATACATGGTTTCAAACATGTTTTTTATTAAATCATCCAATCCGGGATAATCTTTTGTAATTGTTGTTCCAACTTTTCTAAGTACCGGATCACCGTATGCTACTATCGGGTAAATCATTGTTATATTATCATTAAATCATTTGCAAGTAGGTTTGAAGGATAAGAACAGCACTAACCTTATCCACATTTTCTTTTTTAGCTCTGTCTTTTTTTTTCAATCCCATTTCCAATAAACTTCTGGTTGCAATTGTTGAAGTAAAACGTTCGTCAACACGCTTAATCGGAATAGTCGGAAATTTTTTGCGCAGCAAATTTACAAAATTTTCTATAGGAATTGCAGACTGCGAGTCGCTTCCATCTAATCGCTTAGGAAGACCTACCACAAAACATTCAACTTCTTCTTTCAGAATATAATTCTCTAAATAGTTTAATACTTCATGCGTTTGTATCGTGTCCAATGCACTGGGAATAATTTTTAGTGGGTCGGTAACTGCAAGCCCAACACGCTTTGTTCCATAATCTATAGCGAGAATTCTTGGCATAATTTAAAACGCTTTCCAGCCTTGTGCTTTTAGTGCATACTTGTTTCCACTTTTTGTAATTAAATGAACACCTTCGCTTGCATCGGTAACGTGACCTATAATTGTTATGTCAGGGTTATTTTTTACTTTATCGTAATCGGCTTGAGCTATTGTAAACAAAAGTTCGTAGTCTTCTCCTCCACTTAATGCAGTTAGAGTAGGGTCTAAGTTAAATTCACGTGCCATCTCGTAGGTTTGTGGGTCAATCGGGATTTTATCTTCAAATACATTCATGCCCACTTTTGATTTAGCGCACAAGTGCATTACCTCAGAAGACAAGCCATCGCTTATATCAATCATACTGGTAGGCTTTATTCCCTTGTCTTGAAAAAGTTGAATAATATCTTTTCTTGCTTCTGGTTTCAATTGCCTTTCTACAATATAATCCTTCCCTTCTAAATCGGGCTGTATTTCCGGATTTGAAAGAAATACTCGTTTTTCTCTTTCTAATAATTGAAAGCCAATATACGCTCCCCCCAAATCTCCTGTTACACAAAGCAAATCATTTACTTTTGCCCCATCCCTATATACAATATTCTTTTCATCGGCTTCGCCTATTGCAGTTATGCTTATTACCAATCCTTGTTTGGATGCGCAGGTATCTCCACCAACTATATCTACTTCATATCTATTACAAGCCAATATCATTCCGGAGTATAGCTCTTCAATTGCTTCAAGGCTAAATTTACTGCTAACACCAAAAGATATAGTTACTTGTTTTGGAGTAGCATTCATTGCATAAATATCACTTAAGTTTACAACAATTGCCTTGTAGCCCAAATGTTTTAACGGAAAATAACTCAAATCAAAATGTACACCTTCTAAAAGCATATCGGTAGTAACCACCTTTGCAGCATTTGATGATTTTAAAACGGCAGCGTCATCACCTACTCCTTTGTAGGTGCTTGTGTGATGAATTTTAATGTGTGAGGTTAATAAATCAATTAACCCAAACTCACCCAAACTTTCTAATTCTGTTCTTGAATTGTTTTCTAACATGTTTTTATCGTAATCTATCTACACTTTTTACCAACTCTTCATCTTTACGTATTAAAAGCAAAGCACGCAAATTTAAATACAACATAAAAAATATTAATGCCAAACCAATGCTTGCTTTTAACGTCATGTTGGCAAATGTAAAATTTGGAATTTGTGTAAATGCCTTTGCCAGAACAGCTGCTAAATAGGAACCTATAATGATGAAATTTATCTTGGTAAGCAGCAATTGACGTTTACGGTTTTTAAACTTCAAAATAATATTCAACGTCCAGCCAACAATTAGAGATACTAAAATTATTAGCCCGTATTGAATTTCACTATTTACCAAAGAGCCGTTTTGGTATGTATTAAAAAATACAGCATTCAATTGATATGCAATTGCAGTGCCCTGTGTTTCTGTTTGTCCCGGAATTCTGTCTTGAAAATCAATTATTTGACCAGAACACGTTATTAGCGCCAATATAATTATGGCAAAAAGGTAAACCGTTTGAATACGTTGTATCATACAATTATAATTTGTGCGAATGTACCGCAAAATTTCAATTATCTGAAAAGTTGATACATTTGCTATATAAATTAAACAGTACACCAAAAACGAAGAACAAATGAAAACAGTTTATGTAGTGGATGCCATTCGCACACCGATAGGTAAATATGCTGGTGCATTAAGTACCATACGGCCGGACGACTTAGCAGCTCATGTTATAAAAGCATTGATTAATAGAAACCCAAATGTTGATGTTAATGCAATAGAAGATGTAATATTGGGTGCCGCCAACCAAGCAGGCGAAGACAACAGAAATGTAGCACGTATGGCTTCGTTGTTAGCAGGCTTACCGCTTAGTGTTGGAGGAAATACAGTAAATCGCTTGTGTGCTTCCGGCTTACAAGCCATTATGGATGCCAGCAGAAGCATCCAGTGTGGTGATGGAGAAATATACATTGCCGGAGGAGTAGAAAGCATGACACGTGCTCCGTTTGTAATGCCTAAAGCAAATACCGCCTATGCCCGAACCACTGAAGTATATGATACAACCATTGGTTGGCGATTTACAAACAAAACTTTAGCCGCTATGTATCCTGCGTTTACAATGGGCGAAACCGCTGAAAACGTTGCAGAACAGTGGAAAATTACACGTGAAGAACAAGATGAATTTGCATTCCTCTCACAAAAGAAATATGCTGCAGCACACGAAAACAAAAAATTTGATGACGAATTAATTCCAGTTCCGATACCACAAAAAAAAGGAGATGATATTCTTTTTTCAAAAGATGAACATCCTCGCTTAAGCTCTATGGATGAATTAGCAAAATTAAAACCAGCGTTTAGAAAAGATGGAACAGTTACTGCCGGAAACGCAAGTGGTGTTAACGATGGCGCATCTGCGGTAATATTAGCAAGCGAAGAAGCTGTAAAAAAATATAATCTTACCCCATTGGCACGTGTTGTATCACGGGGAATAGCAGGTGTTGATCCGGCTATAATGGGAATAGGTCCGGTACCGGCAACACGAAAAGCTGTGCAACGTGCAGGATTAACAATAAAAGATATAGGCTTATTTGAATTGAACGAGGCGTTTGCTTCACAAAGCATTGCTTGTATTCGTGATTTGGAAATTAACCCACAAATTATAAATGTTAATGGTGGTGCAATTGCATTGGGACATCCGTTGGGTTGTAGTGGAGCACGTATTTCTACCACATTGCTCTACGAAATGAAAAAGCAAAAAATAAAATATGGTGTTGCTACTATGTGTATTGGTGTAGGGCAAGGAGCCGCAATTGTTTACGAAAGCTTATAACTAATGCGCTACCGTATTCGTTTGGCTTATAAAGGCACCAATTATCATGGGTGGCAAAAACAGCACAATGCGCTTGGTGTACAAAGTGTTTTGGATGAAAAGTTAAGTTTACTCTTACACCAAAGCATTGAAACGCTTGGATGTGGGCGAACAGATACCGGTGTGCATGCACAAATGTATTATGCTCACTTTGATTCGGAAAATACTATTGATTGCAACAAATTAATTTTTAAACTTAATCAAACATTGCCAAGCGATATTGCAATTCAAGAAATAGTACCTACACACAACAATTTCAATGCACGATTTGATGCCGAATGGCGCGAATATGAATATTGGATTATTACAGAACCAAATCCTTTTTTGCATGATTTTGCTTGGTATCAATATGGCTATTTAGACATAGGTTCAATGAATAATGCGGCAAAAATATTGCTTGGAAAAAACGACTTTGAATGTTTCAGCAAAGTACATACGCAAGTAAATAATTTTATTTGCGATGTAATGCTTGCCCGCTGGCAACACAAAAACGACAAGTTGGTATTTACCATTCGTGCCAATAGGTTTTTACGTAACATGGTTCGGGCAATTGTTGGCACTCTGCTTCAGGTTGGAAGAGGTAAACTAAATGAAAATGATGTAAGAAAAATATTGGATAGCAAGAACCGGTGTGAAGCGGGGCAAAGTGTTCCGGCTAAAGGATTGCATCTTACTGATGTTTTTTATTCCAATAATTAGTAAACAAAACCCCAAGAAGATTTTTGTATTTTGCAACAGATTTTATCATCATGCTCCGATACCAAAAGAGGTAAATGAAAACAAAAGGAAATACCAATATACTTAAACGAATATATTTATTAGCCTCAAAAAATAAAGGTAATCTTTATATAGCCATATCGTTAACAATGTGTATGGCTTTTTTAGGTCCGGTACGTCCAATGCTTATTCAGTTTACTATTGATAATTATATTGCAGTAGGCAATAGCGGTGGGTTGATTTTTATGTCGGGTGTGCTGTTTGTGTTACTGTTGCTACACGCAGCAATGCAAGTATGGAGTACTGTATTAACAAATTTTTTAGCCCAAAATGTAATAAAGGATTTACGACTTCAAATTTATGATTACTTAACCGGATTACGTCTGCTGTTTCACGACAAAACACCCGTGGGTACATTAGTTACACGCACTATAAATGATGTTGAAACAATTGCCGATGTTTTTAGTGAAGGGCTGATAAACATTTCGGGAGATATTTTGCAAATTGTGTTTATACTTATTTTTA
>JACFNJ010000018.1 GCA_019454865.1 Bacteroidia bacterium | reverse complement strand
AGGTTACAATTAGGCTATTACCTGAAGGTTGTGATTCTGTTGTAGCTAGATATGTTACAATGGCTAATGCACCAATTGCTAATTTCTATGCTCCAAATGATACATTATGTCAAAATATAAATAATTATTTCACTAATGTTTCTACTACGGGTGCTTATACTATACCATTACAATTCGATTGGGATTTTGGAGATGGAACAAAGTCAAGTGTTGCCAGTCCGGTTAAGAAATTCTCTAATCCTGGTACATACCGTGTACGTTTGATTGCTAAGAATAATACAACTTTGATTGATTCAATTGCTACAACTGTTGTTGTTTTACCAACACCTTCTGCTTCATTTACTTCTACAGTTTCATGCGAAGGTAAGAATGCAACATTTACTAGCACTGGAACTTATAATCCATCATACCACTATCGTTTTAATATTGGTGGGCAAATTGCAGATAGTAATGTCGTTAAAGCTATAATACCTGGATATGATACAACAGTAAGAGTAACATTATTTGTTACTAATACCGAAGGTTGTACTGATACTATGTCAAAGTTTGTTAATGTATTTGCACAGCCTGTAGCAAGCTTTACTTCACAAGATGTTTGTGCTGGTAGTTCAGTTCAGTTTACTAATAACTCTTCAATTAAGCCAGGTAAAGATGGACGTGTTAATACTTTAGGTAGCGAGTGGTCCTTTGGTAATGGAGATACTGGATATTCAAACAATCCATTGTATTATTACCCTCAAGGCGGACAATACCGAGTTGTTTTGAAAGTAATCTCTAATTATGGTTGTGAAGATACTGTATCAGCACTTGTTTCAATCCATAATAAGCCTGTTGTTGATTTTACAATTGATAACGCATGTAGATCGAGCAAATTGACTATAGATAATAAAACAACATTTACAGGTGATTTAGGTAGATTAAGTTATGATTGGAACTTTGGAGATAATACATTGCACCGTAAAGAGGCTGTACCTACTAAGACATATGGTGCAATAGGTTCATATTATGTTACATTAGTAGTTCGTGATACATTAAATGGATGTTTAGATTCGGTTAGAAAAGTAGTTCAAGTAAAAGACCGCGCTACTGCTGATTTCACAGCATCAAATGGCTGTGTAGGAACACCGGTTTCATTCTCTAACTTGTCAATTGTTCCTGCAGGTAAAACACCAACATTTACTTACTTGTTTGGCGATAATTCTACATCAAACCAACCAAATACAACACATGCATATGTGCTTGGTGGTGTGAAAAATGTATCCTTAATTGTTGATATTGACGGATGTCGTGATACCTCATCAAAATCAATTACTATTAGTCAACCAATTTCTGTATCCTTCTTAATGGATAGTTTATCACCAAATAGTGTTAAATTTACTGCTAATCGTGTAGGTTTATCAAGATACAGTTGGAATTTCGGTGATGGTTCACCTGTTGTAAATACAAAATCTAATATCTACACACACATTTTTGATAAAAAGGGATGGAATGTAGTAACATTAACTGTTCAAGATTCAAATGGTTGTGATGCTACAAGTGTTGATTCTGTATTTATTGATAGAAGAGTTGGTGTTAATGAGTTATTAGCATTACAAGCAAACTTTAATGTTTATCCTAATCCATTTGAAAATTCAGCAAATGTTGTATTTGATGTTGACCAAACATCTGCAGTATCACTGGATGTATTTGATATGATTGGCAGAAAAGTGTTTACTCAAAACTTAGGTCTTCAAACAGCAGGAAGTAAAAAAATAACTATTAACGAACAAGACTTTGATTCAAAATCTTCGGTGTATTTAATTCGATTAACAATTGGAGATAAAGTGATAAGTCGCCAGTTAATTAAAAAATAGATAGACTATAATTTTTAAGATTTCGAGGGGCTGCTTATGCAGCCCCTTTTTTTAATAATTTTTTCAAGATATATGACAAATAATTTTAAGACTCCAAGCCAATCATTAACTGTTATGAATGAATTGGTTTTACCCAACGATACAAATACTTTGAACAATTTAATGGGTGGGAAACTATTGCATTGGATGGATATTGTAGCTGCAATTGCTGCTCAAAAACATAGCGGCAAAACTGCTGTAACTGCTTCAGTAGATAGCGTAAGTTTTGGTAAATGTATTAAACTGGGTGATGTTGTTACACTTGAGGCAAAAGTTTCAAGAGCTTTTAATTCATCAATGGAAATTCATATAACAGTGTGGGCTGAGAATATTCCAAGTGGAGATAAATTTAAAAGCAATGAAGCTTATTATACATTTGTAGCTATTGACAGAAATGGGTCGCCTATTCCGGTTCCTGAATTAAAACCGGAAACGGAAGATGAAATTAAGAAATACGATGGTGCATTACGCAGAAGACAATTACGCTTAATTTTAGCTGGCAAAATGAAACCGGATGATGCAACAGAGTTGAAAGCCTTATTTTTTCAGTAATTGGAAATTTATAAATTAAAATTCTGAGGTAAAATGAAAGTTGATTTTTGGGAATGTATCTTGAGTCATTTTTAAACTCCAAATACTATCAGCAAAAAACACTTGTCTTCCATCTTTATCTGTAGCAATATTGTATTTTTTTATAGTATTAAAACGTTCTAATTCTATTTTATCATCGCTAGTAAACCAGCTTGCCTTTTGATAACTTAATTGACTGAAAGCACATGCAGCACCGTACTCGTGCATTAATCGGAACTGAATAACATCAAATTGTAATTCACCTACAGTTCCTACAATACGTACATTTCCGGGCTGTTGTGTAAATAATTGTGCAACGCCTTCATCTGTAAGTTGCGTAATACCTTTTTCTAACTGTTTAGTTTTTAACGGGTCTTTATTTTCCAATACTTTAAATATTTCAGGTGAAAAACTCGGAATTCCTTTAAAAAGAAAATTCTCTCCTTCTGTAAGTGTATCTCCAATCTTAAAATTACCGTTATCATACAGCCCTACAACATCGCCCGGAAAGGCTTCTTCAATTACATTTTTATCGTTGGCCATAAAGCTTGTGGGGTTGCTAAAGCGAAGTTTCTTATTTAATCGAGTATGATGATAAAATTTATTTCTCTCAAATTTACCGGACACAATTCGGCAAAAAGCAATCCTATCGCGGTGGTTAGGGTCTAAGTTTGCATGTATTTTAAATATAAAACCGGTAAAGTTTTTTTCATCTGGTTTTACAAGTCTGTTTTCAGTTTCTCTTCCTCTTGGTTCTGGTGCTATTTTTACAAATGTGTCAAGCAACTCTTGAATACCAAAGTTGTTAATAGCACTTCCAAAAAATACCGGTGCTAAATAACTTTCTAAGTATAATTCATGGTTAAACTCCTCGTAAATTCCTTCAATTAATTCTGCATCCTCTCTTAGTTTGTTTGCTAGTTTATCTCCTACTAAATCATTCAGTATGTTGTCTTCTAAATCATTAATTGCTACTATTTCTTTTGCAATTTTTGTTTTATCTGCTTGAAATAAATTTAATTGTTTTTCATATAGATTATAAACACCTTTAAAAGTTCCGCCAATGCCTATAGGCCAAGTTAATGGGCGTGTATGAATGTTTAACTCTTTTTCTATTTCTTCTAACAAATCATACGGGTCTTTCCCTTCTCTATCTAATTTATTGATGAATACAATAACCGGAGTATTTCTCATTCGGCATACTTCCATTAATTTGCGGGTTTGCTCTTCTACTCCTTTTACGCAATCTACTACAAGTATTACACTATCTACTGCGGTGAGTGTTCTATATGTATCTTCAGCAAAATCTTTGTGGCCCGGAGTATCTAATATGTTTACTTTGTAATTTTTATAGTTAAATCCCATTACAGAGGTTGCAACCGAAATTCCGCGTTGTTTCTCTATTTCCATAAAATCAGAAGTTGCAGCTTTTTTAATACGATTAGATTTTACTGCACCTGCCGTTTGAATTGCACCACCAAAAAGTAAAAACTTTTCTGTTAGAGTTGTTTTTCCTGCATCGGGATGGCTTATTATTCCAAATGTTCTACGTTTTTGTATTTCTGCTTGTGATATTGAATTCATTTCGTATTAAAAATTGGGCAAAGATAATTGTATGATTTTTATAACTACACTTTTATTTAGCGGATATAAATTTGATTGTTTAGATTGTTAAGTCTGTTTTGTTAACTTAAAAATAGAAATATTTATTAATTGCAAAAGGCTGCCTATAATAAGCAGCCTTTTGCGGTTTTACTTTAAATTTAATAATTATATCTTAGTACATTCCGTCCATTCCACCTGGCATTCCTGCAGGCATTGCTGGTGCTTTGTCTTCTTTTTCTTCTACCAATGTACATTCAGTAGTAAGAATCATGGCAGCAGCACTTGCAGCATTTTGTAATGCAACACGACTTACTTTAGTTGGGTCAATAACACCAGCCGCAATTAAATTCTCATATTGTTCGGTGCGAGCGTTGTATCCAAAATCTGCTTTTCCTTCGCGTACTTTGTTTACAACAACAGAGCCTTCTCCTCCGGCATTAGCTACTATTTGGCGTAAAGGTTCTTCAACCGCACGTTTAATAATTGCTATACCCGTGTTCTCATCTTCATTTGCTCCTTTAAAGTTTTCTAATGCTTCAATTGCACGAATATATGCTACACCTCCACCTGCTACTATACCTTCTTCTACTGCTGCACGTGTTGCATGTAAAGCATCATCAACTCTGTCTTTTTTCTCTTTCATTTCTACTTCGGTAGCAGCACCAATGTATAATACAGCAACACCACCGGCTAATTTTGCTAAGCGTTCTTGTAATTTTTCTTTATCGTAATCGCTTGTAGTGCTTTCTATCTGTGCTTTTATTTGACCAATGCGAGAAGCTATATCTTCCTTTTTACCTACACCATTTATTATAGTGGTATTGTCTTTATCAATTGATATTTTTTCAGCACGACCTAACATACTGATATCAGTGTTTTCTAATTTGAATCCTCTTTCTTCACTAATTACCGTACCTCCGGTTAATATTGCAATATCTTCCAACATTGCTTTTCTTCTATCACCAAATCCTGGTGCTTTTACTGCTGCAATTTTTAAGGTACCACGTAATTTGTTCACAACTAAAGTAGCTAATGCTTCTCCTTCTACATCTTCAGCAATGATAAGTAGTGGTTTTCCGCTTTGTGCTACCGGCTCAAGTACAGGTAACAATTCTTTCATGTTACTTACTTTCTTATCAGTAATTAAGATGAATGGGTTATCCAAATCTGTTTCCATTTTATCGGCATTGGTAACAAAATATGGAGAAAGGTAGCCACGGTCAAATTGCATTCCTTCTACAGTTTTAACTTCTGTTTCTGTTCCTTTTGCTTCTTCAACTGTAATTACACCTTCTTTACCAACTTTAGCCATAGCATCAGCAATTAATTTCCCAATTACCTCATCGTTGTTAGCAGATACAGATGCTACTTGTTGAATTTTATTGTTATCATCACCTACTTGTTGGCTTTGTTTTTTTAAGTTAGCAACTATTACCTCTACAGCTTTATCAATTCCGCGTTTCAAGTCCATTGGGTTTGCTCCGGCAGCTACGTTTTTTAATCCTGCTGAAACTATTGCTTGTGCCAAAACTGTTGCTGTGGTAGTACCATCACCTGCTATATCAGCTGTTTTACTTGCTACTTCTTTTACCATTTGTGCTCCCATGTTTTCAAGAGCATCTTTTAGTTCGATTTCTTTTGCAACAGATACACCATCTTTAGTAACTGTAGGTGAACCGAATTTTTTATCAATAACAACATTACGCCCTTTTGGACCTAAAGTTACTTTTACTGCGTTTGCTAAAGCATCTACTCCACGCTTTAAACCATCGCGCGACTCTACATTATATTGAATTTTTTTCGACATATTTTTACTTTTTTATATTATTATTTTTGAATATTTCTAATGTATTTGACTAGGATTAAACAATCGCAAAAATATCTGCCTCACGCATTATTAAATAGTCTTTACCATCTACATTAATTTCTGTTCCTGCGTATTTACCATATAACACAGTATCACCTGTTTTTACGGTCATTGGTTCATCTTTTTTTCCATTTCCTACCGCAACTACTTTACCTTTTTGTGGTTTTTCTTTAGCTGTATCCGGAATAATAATACCTCCTATGGTTTTTTCTTCTGCTGCAGCAGGTTCTACCAAAACTCTGTCTGCTAGTGGTTTAAGATTTACTGACATATTTTATTTTGAATTTTTTTAAATGTTTTGCTAATCTCTTTTTCTACTTTTATGCCAAGCCTTATTTGCTGCCATTATTAGTGTAATTTATACTTTTTACTGACAAACAATCGGGAATATTGGCAGATTTGCAGGGTGATTTTATGGGTAACCCTCTTCTTTTTGTCAGGATTGAAATTGAGCTGATAAAATAATTAGAATCAGAAAAGTCGCTAACTAATTGGTTGAATTTTGGTCAACTTTTTACTCAATTGCTGTTAGCATACCTAATAATCCACCGGTATGAATAGCTAATATTTTGCTGTTTGGTTCAAAGTAATTTTGATTGATTAATTGAAGGATACCAAACATTAATTTAGCTGTATAAATTTGATCCAAAAGGATGCCGGTGTTTTGGGCAAAATGTTTTGCAAAGGAGAGTAATTCAGGTGTTGTTTTTGCATACCCACCGGCATGAAAATTATGATGAATTGGAACATTAATTCCGGCTATATTTTCCACATCTTGATTTATACCTTCTGCTCCTTTCAGTACACAAATTCCTTCAGCTTTTATTGAATATTGCGATGCATTTATTGCTAATCCGGCTAAAGTTGTTCCTGTACCTACAGCACAAAAGGTGTGTGTAAATCCGGTTTTTTCTTTTATAATTTCCGTGCAACCTTTTGCACCTAATTCACCTCTTCCTCCTTCATCTATAAAGTATGTCAACTCATTCTTTTTTGCAAATTCTTCATACAATTCAATCTTGTTTTTAAAGGCCTCACGTGATACAAATATTAAATTCATACCATACCATTTGCAAAAATTTAACATGTGGTTATTTACATTTTCACCTCTTACAAATGCGGTAGTTTTAAATTTTAACATAGCACCAGCACAAGCCAATGCTACTAAATGATTACTATATGCCCCACCAAAACTAACTAAATGATTACATTTTTTATTTGCGGCATCTTCAACTACATATTTGAGTTTACGCCATTTATTTCCTGAAATAAAAGGATGTAAATAATCATCTCTTTGAATATGAACTTCAACTCCATTTTTAGAAAATTCGGGTAAGAATATTTTGTTTATTGGAGGATTAAATGGAAGTGGCAACATCATTTTATTCGGAGCTTTTGACCTACAGAAATTGAGTTGCTTAGTAAATTGTTTAGCTTACGTATATCCTCTGCTAAAACATCGTATTTTCTTGCAATACTGTATAAGGTATCTCCTTCTTGTACTTCGTGATAAATGGGGTTACTATCTTTATTGCTTTGGTTGGGTGATGCAAATTTTTCGCCATTTAACGGTACAATAATTAGTTCTTCACCTACTTTTAGGGTATCGTGGTCTAACTCATTTAGTGCGCGTAAATCATTTACTGTTGTTTTATATTTTTGGGCTATACTGTAAAGAGTTTCTCCTTGCTTTACTATGTGGTAGCCGGGTATTACGGCTTCTTCGTTTTGGTTTAGCGGAGCCTGATTAGGATTAATAATAAGCTTTAATCCTTCGTATATATCTTCTGATTTTAAGGAATTTAATTCCATTATACCTTCAATGGTTACATTATATCTTTTTGAGATACTAAATAACGTTTCACCTTTTTGTACAACATGAAAAAACGCCATATCATCTTTATTTTCAGGAATATTTATGGCAAATTTATCTTCGGGTAATTCAGGCTTAGTTGTTTCAATATTTTTCTTCGGATCGGCATATACAACATTATCGTATTTGGTTGGTTCCGTTTCTTTAATTGGTGTAATTACTTTAGGAGCTGTTGGTCTGTTGGATTGCAAATAAAGTTTTTCTCCTACTTCAGGCTCTTCTGATGGTTTCATCAGGTTTCTTTTATAAAGCTTGCTAAGCTTTATTCCAAATCGTTGTGAAATAATTTGCATATTGTCATTGGGTTTTACAATATAAAATTCTTGAGAACCTTTGTAATTTTTGGGTTTAATATATATTGTATCTCCAATTTTAATAGTTGCGTCTTTATTCAAATCGTTGTATTTATAAATCTGCCAAACACGCATATCTTTATCTAAAGCAATACTTGCATAGCTGTCTTTTTCTTTAGCAATTACAGCCGGAATATTATTAATTACTATATCGGAGTAAGGGTTTTCCTGCGTTTGTTTTGTAATTGTTTCATTATTTGATTTATTCTCAGCAGGTTTTATCATGTCAAACCGATGTAAGTTATGGCGCTCAATTAAGCTGATTAATAACGTAGGATAATTTGGATTTGTTGCGTATCCCGCTGTTTTTAGTCCTTTTGCCCAACCTACATAATCAGTTGGTTCCAAGTCAAACAATAATGCATACCGTTGACTTTTCATTAAAAAATCAGAATGATCAATATAACTTTCTTCAGCTGTTTTATATTTTCGAAAACACTCTTGGGCTTCATCATCATCCTCTAATATTGTTTCTCCGGTCCAATCTTTTTTGCATTTTATACCAAAGTGGTTATTTCCAATCAATGCTAAGCGACTATTTCCGTTTCCACTTTCTAACAATCCTTGTGCAAGCGTAATACTTGCAGGAATTCGACTTCTGTGCATTTCTCTAACTGCAATTTCGCTATATTTTTCTAAATATTGCTCAACTGTCATTTTAAATGGAAATTCGTTTGTAGGTTTTGGTTGCGCTTTTACTTTTCCTATCCATACAAATAACCCAATGCTTATGGTAATAATAATGAAACGTAATTTTTGATACATGCCACAAATTTAACAAAGGCATAAATATCAAACTTATTTGCATAGGAGTGTTACCAACAAGTGTATATATAGTAGTTCATTTTTTTTGCTAATTGTATAATTTGTAAAAGCTAATGCAATTAATTGTAAATTTGCCACTCAATCGTTTTTACTCTATTAAGTATTTATGAAAAAAAGTAGTTTGTTTAGATGGGTAAGTATTTTACTGTTTGTAGTAGCTCAATTTAATTTAAATGCACAAAATTCTCCAACTGCCTTAAGCAAAGATCCGGAATGGAAAGTGGAAGTTGATAAGCCTAATGCTAAGGTAGGAGATGAAATTACATTGACATTTACAAGTATTATTGAAAAAAACTGGTACATGTACAGTAATGATTTTGATCCAAATTTGGGCCCAATTGCTGCTGAATTTACATTTACCAAAAATACCGGATACGAGCGAATAGGAGATGTAAAGCCAATTGGTGCAAAAAAGCATTATGAAGAAGTATGGAAAGGGGATGTATCTGTATTTAACGGAAAAGCAGTATTTAAACAAAGGATAAAAATATTACAGCCTAATGTAACAATTAAAGGTTCAATATACTTTCAGGAGTGTAATGAAATAAGTGGGGTATGTATGCCTCCGTATGATAAAGAATTTGAGGTAAAAATTAAAGCAACCGCAGATCAAGCAATCAATACTGATGTTAAAGTAAATACGGAACAAGCTAAAGATTATAATCAAACCCAAGAGTCAATTATAGATTCTGCTACACAAAATTTACATTCAGATACAGCAGTAATTGAGAATGAAGTAACTCAAGCAATATTACCGGTAAGAGAACCCAAAACTAATAAGGATGAAGGCATTTTTATGTTTTTGTTGATTGCATTTGCTACGGGTTTATTAGCTGTAATTACACCATGTGTTTTTCCTATGCTACCTATGACAGTAAGTTTCTTTACAAAGAAAAGTCAATCGCGTGCACAAGGAATTAAGCGAGCATTTATTTATGGATTTTCAATTATAAGTATATACGCATCTCTCGGATTAATATTTGCATTTTTTGGATTAGGTCCGGATTTTGGTAATTGGCTGAGCACACACTGGCTACCTAATGTGTTATTCTTTATAATTTTTATGGTTTTTGCGGCATCTTTTTTCGGGATGTTTGAAATTACATTACCACATGGTTTAGTAAATAAAATTGATGGAAAAGGAAATATAGGAAGTTTTGGTGGAATATTTTTTATGGCATTTACATTAGTATTGGTTTCATTCAGTTGTACCGGCCCTATTGTAGGAAGTTTATTGATAGAAGCAGTTGGTGGCAAGTTTATAAAACCTTTAATGGGAATGGCTGCATTTGGTGCAGGCTTGGCATTGCCTTTTACCATATTTGCAGTGTTTCCAAGTTATTTACAAAATTTACCAAGATCAGGCGGATGGTTAAATTCCGTTAAAGTAGTATTGGGTTTTATAGAAGTAGCATTTGCATTAAAATTTTTAAGTATTCCGGATATTGTTTACCATTGGGGAATATTGGATAGAGAAATTTATTTATCCATTTGGATTGTGTTAGCAATTTTATTGGGCATGTATTTATTAGGTAAATTAAAGTTCAGTCACGATAGTGATTTACCTTATATCGGTGTACCTCGATTTATGCTTGCTATTGCCTCATTTTCTTTTGCTGTTTATATGATTCCAGGTTTGTTTGGTGCACCTTTGAAAGGCTTATCAGGATTGTTACCACCAATGCAAACACAAGATTTTATCTTAAATACAGAATCAGGAGGACACTCTCAAGAAGCTAATAATACTAAGGCTCAAAGCACAATAAAGTATAGTGATTTTTTACATTCACCACATGGTATTAATGCCTTCTTTGATTACAAACAAGCTTTGGAAGAATCAAAGAAACAAAATAAGCCTGTATTTGTTGATTTTACAGGACATGCGTGTGTTAATTGCCGAAAAATGGAAGAGTATGTTTGGGCTAAACCTGAAGTACTAAAAAGGCTTAAAAATGATTTTATAGTAGTTAGCTTGTATGTAGATGAAAGACGTGAATTACCCGAATCAGATTGGTTCACATCGCCACGAGATGGAAAAGTGAAAAAAACTATTGGAGAACAAAATCACGATTTACAAATTACCAAGTACAACTTTAGTGCGCAACCTCAGTATATAATTATTGATGCAAACGAAAACAAACTAACTGAATCTACTTTTTTTGATACCGATGAGCAACGATTTGTTCAGTTTTTAGAATCAGGCAAACAAGCTTACCAAAAGAAATAATTATGGATAAAATGAAACAGCATTTTGAAGAAGCACAAGATATACTTGTTAAATTTCTTTCGGATGAACAAAATTTCATTGCACTTAATAATGCCGGCAAATTAATGGTTGAAGCAATCCAATCGGGCAAAAAGATAATTAGTTGTGGTAATGGAGGGAGTTTATGTGATGCAATGCACTTTGCCGAAGAACTTACAGGAAGGTATAGAGATAACCGGAAAGCACTGCCGGCAATAGCTATTAGCGATGCTTCGCACATGGCATGTGTAGGTAATGATTATGGCTATGATTATGTTTTTAGTAGATTTATAGAAGGTGTAGGAAATGAAGGTGATGTGTTATTGGCTATATCTACAAGTGGTAATAGTAAAAATGTAATTAACGCAATAGAAGCTGCAAAACATAAACAAATTAAAACTATTGCACTTACCGGTAAAGATGGAGGAAAGATAGCAAGCTTATGTGATGTGGAGATACGTGCGCCATATAGTAAATATGCTGATAGAGCTCAAGAAATACACATTAAGTGCATACATGCTTTAATTGATTTTATTGAAAGAAATTGCACTAACTAAGTTTTACTATCTGTAAACTTAGTTATTTATTGTATTAGAATATTTGCGATAAATTCTGAGCCAATTACTATATCCTCCAATACACAAAAGCGCATATACAACCATTAATACGGCATAATAATATAAACCTTGTTGGTAAAATAGTATAACACTTAATGCATTTATTACAAACCAATAAATCCAGCTGCTAAGTATTTTTCTTGCTTCTTTAATAGAAGCAAGCAAGCCAAATACTGTAATAAAACTATCTAATAATGGACTTGTGCTATCCGTATATTTCATAAACAATACTGCAATGAAGTATGAAACTACCGATAGAATTAGGATAGCATAAATATGATTGATAGCTTTCCAAATCTTAATGTGTTCATTTGTTTTTTCAGCCTTATTCCAATACCACAAACCATAAAAGCCTACTCCTGCATAGTAAATACTAATTAGCGATTGTGCATATATTTTGGTGTAATAAAACAAAATTGCACCTAATATGGACGATGCAATTCCAAAGTACCAACCTAATTTTTTTTCAAACATTAGTAATAGGCTGTAAACAATGCTAAATACAGCACTTCCGATTTCAAAAAGATATAAATTATTTATTTGCACTTATGTTAAGTTATTTTTTTAATAATCAAACTGCCAATAGTATCTGATAGTTTTTTATCTACATCAAATTCTTTTGCAAATTTTTTCCAGGTTTTAGTGATAGATAAACATTCGTCTATAATTAGTTCCGGTTTTCTAATTGAATTTTGTTTGGCAATAGTTATTAAGTCCGATTTAGTAAAATCATCTCGTTTTCCATTTATACTAAGGTTGTGTTGTTTTACCCATTTATTCTCCGGATGATAGGCAAAACAGATGTCGTAAGCCGGTGCAAGTTTCCATACTCCATCTTTGTTCATCATAAACGAGAAGTTTTTTGTATGATCATCACAGTTTTTTGCAATCACATTAAACACCATTCTTTTATACATTTGTTCAGCATCTTTGTAGTTTAGCCGCAGTTGTCTCATGGTTTGAAACAATTGTTCGTAGCTATAGCTTGATATATTTGCATAGTCAAAGTGTTGCAAAGCACAGAATGTTTGCGTGTGAATTTTTTGGTTGCTGTTATTTCTATCAAATCGTTTAGTCATAAAATGGGCTCTTCCTTGTTCTTCAATTAAGCGACATTCCATCATTTCTATTCCAAATGCTGTTGCCATTTTATGGTAAGCCATTTCTACTCTTCCATATCCTTTTGAAGTGCCAAATTGTGTATCATTTACTCCATCAAATTTAATTAGCCAATATTCAAAGTCAGTAGTAGCATTGGTTTGTCCTGAACGTATTTCACCGGTTTTTTCATTATAAGCAATGATAGCTTTAGGGCGTGCACCTCCGGCTGATGTACCCATTTTTAAGATGTCTAACAGTACTTCGTTTGTAATTTTTTTTGAAACAATTTGTTTACTTTCTTTTTGTTGAAGAATTTGTTTTGTTGTTTCAACTAAGCTTGATATTTCAAGAGTAAAGTCAGGTGAATTTGCTTTTATTGTTGGTTCAAACTCTAAGGCTCCCATACCACGATTGCCAATAAAACATAACAACTCTACCGGGTTTAATGAGTTAATTGGGCGACCATTTTTTGCAAGCCAAATGTCAATCAGGTCTTTTCCATACCTATCCGGAAGCGCATCAGCTATTAATCCAGGAAGACCCTTAAATGTATCTGAATTTCGATTTTCCGGAAATGTATAAATTCTTCCTTTGTTTGGCATTTTTAATGGGGCTACCGGAAATTTATCGATATCAAACTTCGGATCGTATTCAAAACTTGCTGTGCCGGTATCTGGATTCCAAGCCACAGCACCCACAAGTTTGTCCCAAATTTTTATAAAAGCAGTAGTTACCATCCTATATCGTTTTGTGAATTGGGTTTGTGTTTTGTGCGAATACGTTTGTATTTTACTTCTTCTTCCTTAGCCAATTGAAGTGGACTAATTTGTGGAATGATTTTGAAATTTTGCAATACGTACAGTGTATCTAATACTCGCAATATTTTTATCAGGTTTAGTAATGTAATGCTTTCTCCTCGTTCTATTAAGCTTAGTGTAGAACGGCTTATTGTACACCTTTCGGCTAAATCATCTTGTGAAATTTTAACTTCTGCTCGTTTTGTTTTGATGAAGTTTCCAATTTCTTCCAAAATAGCTTTATCACTGTATTGGTTAATGTTTGAAAAATCAGTCGTTATCATTTTAATTGGTATTTAGTGAATGATATTTCGTTTATAATATTCAAAATTATATATTTCTATCCAAAAATAAAAGTTCATCCCAAAAAATGTATAAAAAATCATTCATAAAACTATAAATAGTTTAATAAGGAGTAAAAAATCATTCAAAAAACTTTAAGTTTTGTAATAAAAAGTTTGCAATTTGTATTTGTAAAAAATATCCGCATATATTTGCGCCTGTCTTTGGGGTGGCAATAAAAATTGTCTGAGATTATACCCTTGGAACCTGTACAGGGTAATGCCTGCGAAGGGAATAGACAAACTATTGATCTGTTTTAAATAAAACTGAAACGGATTATTCCAAGAAGGTAAACAGTTATTTCAGCAACCAACCCCGGTTGCTGTTTTTGTTTATTCTTATTTTAAAAAATATTATGTACTTAAAAAAATGGAGCATTTATGCACTATTACTTGCTAATGTCACGTATGCACAGCAAGACACAACAATTAATCAATCCAAACAAAATTTACAGGAGGTTGTTATTACAGCAATTAAAGCGAACAAAGTAATGCCAATTACACAAACAACCCTCACAAAAAAACAAATTGAAAGCAGGTATTACGGGGCAGATGTACCAGCTGTAATTAATTACACACCATCCATAAATATGGTAAGCGATAATGGAACAGGAATTGGATATAGTTCATTTAGATTACGCGGAATGGAACAAACTCGTATAAATACCACTATCAATGGAATTCCGGTTAATGATGCAGAGAATCAAGGCGTGTTTTTTAATAATTTTGCCGATTTGATGAGTAGTGCTGAGAGTGTTCAAATACAACGTGGGATTGGTACATCTACAAATGGAACATCATCATTTGGGGGTTCAATAAATATCTTTACAAAAAATTTAACAGAAAAAACCTCAGCAGCAATTAATGTTGGATATGGTTCATTTAACTCGCATCGAATAACCACAGAGTTTCAAAGTGGCTTATTACATAATCGGGTAATGTTTTACGGACGATTAAGCAATATCTCAACCGATGGCTACAGACAGAACTCGGGAAGTAAAATAAACTCTTATGCTTTTAGTGGCGCATATAAAATGAAGAATGCGATACTTAAATTTAATACTTTTGGTGGCAGTACTCAAAACCAATTATCCTATTTGGGTGTAGATAAAACAACATTGGATGCCAATAGGAAATCAAATCCATTTGTGAATAACGAAACAGATGCTTTTGAGCAAAATTTTTATCAACTGCAATACACTCATCAAATCTCATCCAAGCAATCGTTTCATATTTCTCCTTATTATGTAATCGGTGGAGCACCAAAGTTTCAATTTCTTTTCCCTTCATCATGGGGATATGATTATGCATACTTCAATATGCAAAATCCAATTATAGGGCAAGATACTCTTCTTTATACCGGAGATATGATGACATCCTATCGCTTAAAACAAAAATTTTATGGCGTGTTTTTAAACTATAATTTGAAACTTAAAAATACGGATATAGTTACAGGAGTTCATGCAAATAGTTTGCATAGTACACATTTGATGGAAATAAATTGGGGGACAATTTTACCTGCCGGAAGTATCCAAAATCAAGAGGTGTATAACAATACAGGAAACAAAAACGAAGTAAGTGCTTTTATAAAAACATCCCATAATATTACTTCTGCATGGAGTGTTTTTGTTGATGCACAAGTGCGGAGTGCTACCTTCAGTTATACGGAAAAGCAAATGGCTATTCGTAACTTTGGTTACAGCGTAGAAAACATGAATTGGACATTTATGAATTGGCGATTGGGCTCTAGATATTACTTAAATAATGCAAACAGTGTTTACGCAATGATTGGGCAAAGCTATCGTGAGCCTACCCGATTTGATTATTTTCAAGATGATTTTGCAACACGTGATATAAAACAGAAAGATATTAACCCGGAGATGGTTTTAGATTTTGAAAGTGGATATGAATATAGCAACAGAAACATATATGCAAAGGTTAATGCTTATCTCATGTTGTTTTCTAATCAAATTATCGGTTTAGGTCAGCTTAATGTTTTCGGTTATCCAATTACAACCAATGTAAATGAAAGTAAACGCATGGGGATTGAAACGGAAATTGTTTTGCCTATTACTAAACATATAAGTTTAACCAATTATTCTTCTTTTAGTAATAATACAATAAAAAACATTACACAGTTTTATACAACGTCCTATTCAGGTATAGATACCAGCGTACAGTACAGCAATGTTACTTTAGCATATTCACCATCAGTAATAATAAATCAAGGTATTCAGGTAAAGCTTAGCAATTGGTTTGATGTGGAGTTGATGTATAGATATGTAGGAATGCAATATCTGGATAATACACAAACTAAGGATGTTTCTATTCCGACATTTAATTATATTGATGGAAGAATAAATGTTCAACTGAAAAATTGGATTAAAGTAGGTGAGCCCGTATTTAGCTTGAGGTTAAATAATATTACCAACAAGCATTATGCATCATCGGGTAGTGTAGGTTCAGGAACTAATATGGTTGATAATACAGGGAAAAATCTTTCTGTGCCGTTATATTTTCCGGCAGCTACTTTAAATTATTTTGCAACATTAAGTTGGATGTTTTAATAAAAAAAGTTGTCAGTTTGATTTATCAAACTGACCGCTTTTTGATTGCTAAATATTAGCTATACAATGGAAATTTTTTCATCATTGTATTTACTTTTGAGCGTACAGATGTTAAGTTGTTTTCATCATCCGGATTTGAAATAACTGCATCAATTAATTCTACGATCTCACTCATGTGTTCAGCTTTTAATCCTCGAGAGGTTATAGCAGCAGTTCCTATGCGTATTCCACTTGTAACAAACGGAGACTTATCATCAAATGGAACCATGTTTTTGTTTAAAGTAATATCTGCTTTTACTAAAGCGTTTTCAGCGGCTTTACCACTAATATTTTTATTTCTTAGGTCAATAAGCATTAAATGATTGTCAGTTCCGCCACTTATAATTTGGTATCCTTTTGCTACTAATGCTTTGGCTAATGCTTGAGCATTTTCTTTTACTTGTTTGGCATACAACTTAAATTCAGGAGTAAGTGCTTCTGCAAAAGCAACTGCTTTAGCAGCGATAACATGCTCCAAGGGGCCACCTTGTGTTCCGGGGAAAACAGCGGCATCTAACAAGGCACTCATCATTTTTATTTCTCCTTTAGGTGTTTTATGCCCCCACGGGTTTTCAAAATCTTTGCCCATCATTATAATTCCACCACGTGGTCCGCGAAGGGTTTTATGTGTTGTTGATGTTACAATGTGGCAATGTGGTAATGGATTAGTTAATAATCCTGCTGCAATTAATCCTGCAGGGTGTGCAATATCTGCTAATAACAGCGCGCCTACACTGTCAGCAATTTTTCGTAATCGGCTGTAGTCCCACTCTCTGCTATATGCTGAAGCACCACAAATCATTAATTTGGGTTTTACTTCTTTTGCTTTTGATTCAACTTTATCGTAATCAATTAATCCGGTTTCTTTTTCTACACCATAAAATGATGGTGTATATAATTTGCCTGAAAAATTTACAGGTGAGCCATGTGTTAAATGTCCTCCATGCGATAAATCAAATCCTAAAATTTTATCACCAGGATTTAGGCATGCAAGCATTACAGCTGCATTGGCTTGAGCACCACTATGCGGTTGCACATTTGCCCATTCCGCACCAAAAAGTTGTTTCAATCTATCAATTGCTAATTGTTCAATCTTATCAACTACCTCACAACCCCCGTAGTACCTTTTTCCGGGTAAACCTTCTGCATATTTATTTGTAAGTACACTTCCCATTGCTTCCATAACTTGTTTTGTAACAAAATTTTCAGAAGCAATTAATTCAATGCCATTTTCTTGACGATGCAACTCATCGTTTATTAGGTTAAATACTGTGGTGTCGCGGTTCATTTCATAAAAAATTTTGTGCAATTTAGTATTTCTGTTTGAATGGGAAAATGAAAGAATTAACTTTGACACTTATTCTAACATCAATAAAAATAATAATTCATGAAAGCGGTCATTCCTGTTGCAGGCATTGGTACTCGTTTGCGACCACATACACATACACAACCTAAAGCCCTAATTCCTATTGCCGGTAAACCTATAATTGGTCATATAATTGATACGTTGATTAATTCAGGTATTAAAGAGTATGTATTTATAATTGGATACATGGGTGATAAAATTGAGAATTACATTTCAACGCAATACCCAATGATTGATGCGAATTTTGTTATTCAGACTACCGGAAAAGGAACTGGACATGCAATTTGGTTAGCCAAAGATTATTTGAAGAACGATGAGCTCCTTATAGTTTTAGGGGATACAATTGTTGATGTAAATATTAAAGAATTAATCAACCTTGATGAAACAATACTGTGTGTGAAAAAAGTGGACGACCCACGAATGTTTGGTGTTGCTGAGATGAACACAGATGGAACTATCAAACGACTTGTGGAAAAACCAAGTATTCCTAAAAGCAATTTGGCATTAGTGGGTATTTATAGGGTTAAAGAAACAGCAAAACTATTTGACTCGATTGAGTATATAATGCAAGAAAAAATAATTAAGCAAAATGAGTATCATTTAACCGATGCGTTGATGCGCATGATTGACACAGGTGTTGTAATGCGTGCTATACACGTTGATAATTGGTTTGATTGTGGGAAAAAGGAGATTTTATTAGATACAAATGCTACATTACTTAAGCGTTTAAATTTTGATACCTCTAAATATGGTTATCAAAATACTATAATTATTCCTCCGGTATTTATTGGCTCAAGCTGTCAAATATCTAATTCTATTATTGGGCCTAATGTTTCGGTAGGTGATAATGCAATTTTAAATTATGCAATTTTAAAAGACAGCATTATCGGTCCGGATTCGCAAATAGAGTATGCTATATTGGATCGTTCAGTAATTGGCAACGATGCTTTACTTAAAGGAATGAAACAAAGCTTGAATATAGGGGATAGTACTGAAATAAATTTTGAATAATTACTAACTAAAATCTTATTTATTGAAATATTCAGTTATTAGTATTGTGCCATGAATAGACCTGAACGCTTTGTTTCATTATTTGGATTTTTTGCTTTTAAGTACCCTTCGAGTTGGACTAATGAAACGGATGAGTCCGGACATTATTTGTTTTATAATGCTAATGGTGGGCAAGGTGTATTGCGTGTTATGGTTATGCCTAATGATTTTGGAAGTGATGACGAGAAAATGATTGAAGAAGTTCTAAATCAAAATCGGGAATTTTCGCCAAGTTTATATGTTGCAAACAAAAATAAGTTTGTTCATTTTGTTAAAGAACATACTATCAATAATTCATTATTTACTGTTTATTATTGGGCAACAGCAAAAAAAGACAAGGTTGTACTTTTTGCACTTACTGTTCAATCTTTGATGAAAGAATTGCCTCTTGCAATTAGTGAAAGAGAGGAAGTAGAAGCAATGATTGGCTCATTGGAGTTTTTAAATGAACACTAAATTATTCCCAACACCCAATACTTGGTGAGGTGCTACGTGTATTGTTTTTAATATCTATTGAAATATTGGTTTGTGTTCCCGTGTTTTTAGCAGGCGATGTTGATTTTAGCTGAAAATTATACGTGTTGTAGTTTTCAAACAATGGGTCTTGGTTTAAAATATTTCCGTTCGTATTTAGTGTTGAAGTTTGCTTAGTTCTAATAAGGTTTGTTTGAATTAATGGAGGAGTAATTGGCAACCCACTGCTATTATTATTAATTAAAAACTCATCTTCTAAGCTTCCATAAACGATATTGTTAACCAATTCCATTTCTAAAGGAAATTTTGCAATAATATTTTTGTCTTTATCTGTGTATGGTGAGTTGTCAAAAACTACAATTGGATTTTGTCTATTGCTACGTAAATTATAAGAAACAATTGTGTTGTGTACTAATTTATAATCTCCACCTAATGCACCTAAAAAACCAAATTGACCGCACTCTGTAATTAAATTGTTTACAGCAACAATTTTTGATGAATATCCTACAATACCCGCTGCTGCCATGTTGAAAATTTGTGATTGGCTAATGGTTAAATTGGGGTTGTTATTTACCGGTAGCGAATCTACTTCAATACCAACAAATCCGTTTTTAATGATTGCTCCGGTAATTGAATTGTCTTTGCTTCGAGGTAAAAATCTAATTCCTGCCCATTGATTATTTAAATCATTGTACTCAGCATCTATTCTGGTACCTTGAAAAATTACCGGATTTTCGGGTGTGCCATTTACTATTAATGTGCCTGCAACTAATATACTTGATTTGTTGTATGAATAAATACGTGTACCTGCATCAATGGTTAGTGTACATCCTTCAGGTATCAATATGCTATCGTATAATATGTATGGTTTTTCGGGTGTCCAATGCAGTGTTCCTATGCTACAATCAAGCACTTCGTTT
>JACFNJ010000270.1 GCA_019454865.1 Bacteroidia bacterium | reverse complement strand
CAAGCAAGTAACGGACAAGAAATAGGGTTGCATATTGAGGTAGATTCAGGAATGAAACGACTGGGATTTGATGAAGAGACAATAGATGAATTACTAGTTCAGCTTAAAAATCAAAAAAATATACGTGTGCAATCCGTATTTTCACATTTAGCTGCTAGTGATGAAAAGAAACACGATTTGTTTACTCATGAGCAAATTCAAAAGTTTGAGCGAATAAGCAATAAATTAGTAAAGAAATTTTCTTATCCAATACTAAAACATATATTAAATAGTGGAGGAATTGCTCGTTTTCCGGATGCACAATACGATATGGTTAGGTTGGGTATTGGCTTATATGGTATTGATCCAACCGATAAGGTTCAAAAGCAGTTGTTACCAATTGGAACTTTAAAAACAGTAATCTCACAATTGCGCACCGTTAAATCGCATGAAACCATTGGTTATAGCCGAAAAGGTGCTGTGCAGCGCGACTCCAGAATAGCTACCATTGCAATAGGATATGCCGATGGATTAAACCGAAAACTGAGTAATGGAAAAGGTTATATGCTTGTTAATGGGCAAAAAGCACCTGTTGTAGGTAATATATGTATGGACATGACCATGATAGATGTAACCGATATTGCATGCAACGAAGGAGATGAAGTAATTGTACTTGGTAAAGAAATAGATGTAACTGAAGTAGCAAACAAGCTGGGTACAATACCGTATGAAATTTTAACAGGCATATCTCAACGTGTAAAACGTGTATATTATTACGAATAGTTTAACTGCTAATAGCAGTCTGTTTCTAAAACTATTTTACATAAATACTCGTTAATCTACCTGTGTATTAAAATTAGTTTTACTACTTGAAGTAAACATTCTGTTTGGTTTTTTTTGAAGTTTAAAGTTTATTCGTATTCAAACCAAATTTAGTATCCTCCCCAAAAACTTATAGTTTAAACATGAAATGCGGGTGTTGGTTTACAATATTTTTTAGCCTTGAAGAAGCTATGTTATTTATTCTAATTAATATGTTTTGGTATAAACTTTTTTAATGCAAAACACTTATCCATTTCATTAACTATAATGGTATTTATAAACTATAACTTGATTTATAAATTTTATTTTTCTACCTTAGCCCGTTCAAATACTTCTAAATTTAAAAACTTGTAAGATGATTTTGCATTCGTTTTCTGCTACTATTAACCGAATTTACAATAATTGGGCAGGGATGTTTGTGCAATTTCTTTTAGGAAGTTTTACAAAGAAATTTTGGGATATTATGCAAAAGTCATTTGCACTAATTACAGTACAGGCAGAAAGTAAGAGGGTTTTGAATACCTTTAGATGTAACTCTGCATGTAAGGCTTTTCCATTATTTCCCGAAACAACAGTTTAGTTTAAATTTCTTTTATAGTTGTTTCGGGTTAAACAACTTTCAATTAAACTTCTGAAATAGTTTAATGGATAAGTTATTCTATTCTATTTTATCTCAATCGGTAATTTAAAATTATATTCAACTCATGAAAGTAGTTCTTGGGTTTTAAAACAAAATAAAATTTCAATCAAAATTAATTTAATAAAATTATGGTTACTTTAAACGAGAAAGATTACAATCGCTTAATTAACTCAATTAAGCAATTACGTATGAGCGCTATTGGAAATAGCAACATTAAAAACCTTGCAGAGAGTCTTAAATCTGCAAAAATAATTGCATCACCACAAACACCTGCTAACTTAGTTACAATGAATTCGAAAGCTATGTTAAAGCGATTAGATAATAATCAAGAGATGGAAGTATCGGTTGTTTATCATGATGATGCCGATTTGAAGGCGAAAAAAATTTCAGTGTTTGCTCCTATGGGTATGGCTTTGTTAGGAGCTAAGGAAAATGAGGTAATTACGTGCAATTTACCAAACGGCAAGATAGATTATGAGGTTAAGAAAGTGCTTTATCAACCAGAGTCTGCTGGAGATTTGCATTTGTAATAACATTCGCTTTTCAAACTAAATGCTTTTCTTACAAGTATAATGCTTGCGAGAGAAGCATTTTTTATTTGTAAAGTATTGAATAACGAGAATATACCTTTCATGCTGATTTGCATAACCTTAGCTTTTTGTTTTATAAAGTGATCGGTTAGGAATTTCAAAACACTGTAAAAA
>JACFNJ010000269.1 GCA_019454865.1 Bacteroidia bacterium | reverse complement strand
TTCATCAGTAGTGTTACCGTTTATAATTTTTTTAATCTTTACAGCATCAACATTAGACTTTAACATCCGTTTTTTTGTTTGAATTAAATAAAACAATTATGCTAACAATTCCAGCTATTATCATTGCTGATGAAATAATTTCTGCTTGTGTAATGTGGTGCCCAAATATGGAGTAAGTGCTATTTACACGTATCTTTTCAATAGCAAAACGTTCAATTCCATTTAACACTAAATAGATTGAAAATAACATTCCCGGTATGTTTATTTTTTTTCTGATAAACCAAAGCGCAAGTGCTAAAATACCTGCCATCAGTATTTCATAAAAAGGAGTAGGAAACACTGCCTGAGGCAATTGATAGCAATGTGCACCTTCACAGCCAGGTATTAATACACCTTCGTTTATTACATTATGCGGATAAGTAAAACTCCAAACCCAATCAGGTGCAAAGCTTAGCCATTCCGGTTTTGGAGCAGTATTTACTATTCCCCAATCACCATCACCGCTAAGTTGGCAACCAATTCTGCCAATGGCATAAGCCAACATCAAACCCGGAGCAGCGGCATCTATCATGTGTTTGGTGGGTATATTGTTTTTTCGGGTGTAGTATAAAACAGCAACCGTAGCTACTATTAAACCACCATAAAATGTAAGGCCACTAAAAGAGAATAATGAACCTATCGGATCCTTTATTAAATCATCAATATACTCTAAGTTGTGAAAAATTTTTGCTCCTAAAATTCCGCTTATTCCTGCAATTGCTGTTATGTTCCACATTAATTCGTGGGGTTGTACTAGTATAGTTTTTTCTTTAGGAGTAGTGCCTTTTAAATTTTTAGCTTCGGTGAATGTAAAGTATAATCCACCTGCTGCACCCAATAGTCCGCCAATCCAGTTTCCTTTTGCTGATAAAATAAAATGTTGTGGATTTTCCATCAATGAACCATAATCAAATATTGCTTCTAATAATTTAAAACCAATTGCTCCGTATAACAATGTGTTTAATATAAATTCTGTTGAACCTATTGGTTTGTTTACGGTAATGGTTTTCATTATTGGGTTTAGTAAACCCATATTAGTTTTGCGCTTCAGTTCACTGCTTGTAAGTTGGTATGCACCCAAAAAAGCAAGTGCCATAAAGAAACCGAATGTTTGAATAGGTAATGGAAAGTAAAAACCAAATAAGTCTTTTATTAAATCCGTTATGGTTGCGTACATATAGTTTATTGTTACAGCGTAGTAGTTTTTATTGTTTATTTTTTTGTTAAAAAACGATTTTTATCATTCAAAATACTTGCTTTAACTTATACAGAAAAACAATTATTTTTTATTTTTGAGCATTGCAAGTTACATTATTTTGCAACTTTGAATGACAAATATTTAAATGAAAATTATAGAAGTTACAACAAACAAACAAAAGCATGAGTTTTTAAAGTTTGCACACAAGTTATCTAGTGATGATAAGGAATGGATAGCTCCGTTGGATCAGGATATTGAAGGTGTTTTTGATGAAACAAAAAATGTGAAATTTTTGGAAGGAGAAGCAAAACGCTGGCTAATAATTGGAGATGATAATAAAACAAAAGGAAGAATTGCAGCATTTTTCAATAAGAAAACTATCTCGCAAACGGGTAAGCGAAGTGGAGGAATTGGTTTTTTTGAGTGTATAAATGATCAATCTACTGCTAATTTATTATTTGATACTGCAATTAATTGGTTAAAAGGAAAAGGATTAGAAGCAATAGAAGGACCTATTAATTTTGGTGAAAAAGATCGCTTTTGGGGATTGATGGTAAGTGGCTTTAAAAATCCTTCATACATGGAAAACTATAATCCACCGTATTACCAACAGCTTTTTGAGAATTATGGTTTTGCGAAATTGTACGAGCAAAGTACTTCCGAAATAACAGTTGAGAATTTTAATTTTGAAAGATTTAATAAAATTTCATCTCGAGTTTTAAATAATCCAGCATATAGTTTTGAGCATTATGTAGATAGTAAATTAGAAAAATACGCATCCGATTTTGTAACAATTTGGAATTTAGCTTGGGCTAATCGCCCTGATTTTACTCCGATGACAATGGATCGTGTGCAGAATACATTACAAGCGTTACGTCCTATATTACGTGAAGATTTAATTTGGTTTGCCTATGC
>JACFNJ010000017.1 GCA_019454865.1 Bacteroidia bacterium | reverse complement strand
AATTTGGTTTGCCTATGCTAATAATGAGCCTGCTGGTTTTTATATCAATACTATTGAAGTAAATCAAATTTTTAAACACCTGAAGGGTAAGATGAATTTACTTGCTAAGCTAAAATTCCTTTGGTATAGAAATTTTGGAGATATTAATCGTACTAGAGGTATTGTGTTTGGTGTTATACCTAAATACCAAAATCTAGGTTTGGAAACAGGAATGATAATGAAATTTTACAATGCAGTAATTAAATACAAAAAATTAAAAGCTTCTGAACTTTCATGGATAGGAGATTTTAATCCAAAAATGCATTCCTTGTTTGAGGCTCTTGGTGCAAAAACCAGTAAAGTTCATTATACCTATTATTATAATTTTTAAATGTTGTTTGAATCTGTTGGGTTAAATAATTTACACTTACCTGCTGAATATATTATTAACAAAGCAGAACACCTAAATATCTTAACATTTAAAGGTGAAATGGGAATGGGAAAAACCACATTAATAAAGACAATTTGTGCTGCTTTGCAGGTTGTTGATGAAGTATCCAGCCCTTCATTTTCATTGGTAAATGAATACAAATCTGCTACCGGCAAAAAGATTTTTCATTTTGATTTTTATCGCATAAAATCCATTGAAGAAGTTTATGACATCGGCTATGAAGATTATTTTTTTAGTGATTCTATTTGCTTAATAGAATGGCCTGAAAAGGTAGAAGATTTGTTGCTAGGGTTACATTATTTGGAAGTTAATATCTCACCATGTAATAACGAAACCAGAAATATACTTGTAAATGAAATTAATGGGTAGAAACCATCTTTAAACCTACTATCGAAAAAATCGATAGGGATATAAAAAAGAGTCTTAAAAAATCAGCAGGCTCATTAAAAAATAATATCCCAACCATAACTGTACCTACTGCTCCAATTCCTGTCCATAAGGCATATGCTGTTCCTAATGGTATATTTAGTGATGCTTTATATAACAGTAACATGCTTATACTAAGACTAAGCAAAAATCCAGCTAACCATAATTTACTTGTTGCACCTTCTGTTTGTTGCGCTTTGTTTAAGCAAGTGGTAAAACCAACTTCAAATAATCCGGCAGTAATTAAAATTAACCAATTCATGCTTTTTGTTTATTAAATGGGAAAATTAAAACAGCAAATAAAGTACCTATAATACTACCAACAAATACATCAATTGTAAAATGTTGTAGCAAATAAATACGTGTGAAACCTGCAAAAACTGCAACCAACAAGAGTGCTGTACCAATCTTTTTATTCGGAATAATAAAATGCAAAACTGCACATACAGCAAATATGCTTGTACTATGCCCTGATGGAAAACTGTTGTATTTATGAATTGTAACTCCTTCTACAAAATGTATTGATGCAATTTCACTAACATAGTTTATCGGACGTAGGAAATCAGAAAACAAAGAATGTTTTAGTAACTGAGTAAATAATGCTGATGAAATAAATACAATTGCGGCAATTAAAAAGTATTCTCTTTTTTGCCAAAAAATAAGTAACGCTATTGCTACCGCAAACAATCCGTCACCAATATGTGTTCCGTACTTACATAGGATATCCAAAAAGTTAGTATTGCTTTGGTTAATAATTAAACTAATATCTTTTTGGGTATATAAAAGTTGAATAATGGTTAATCCAAAAATCCATAAAGTAAATAGAATTAAATATAGTCGGTGTTGTTCTACTAAAGTATTTAGCCTTTTCCAATACATAATTGCAAAAATGAGTTTTATGTACTTCACAAAAAAATTTATTCTTTATTAATAGTTGTTCCTCAAATGTAAATTTTATCGCTAGTAAGAATTATAAGCAGTTGCTACATGTTATGTGTGGTAAGTAGTAAGAGTATCTGCTTTTGATATCGTAAATGTTTTGCCAAAGTTCATCCAACTCGATTTTAAAAAAGTTTATCGAATTGTTGATAATAAATTTCCCCATCTTTACTTAAACTCATTTGCTTAAAGTATTGGTTAAAGTATTGAGGTGCATTTGTTTTTTAGGTATTTAATTAAGGTTGTTTCAAATAGTTTAGCACAAATTTTTTTAAAATATTTGTTTAGTACGTATAAAATGTTTATTTGCCGGAACATTTAAACTCTCATAAAGGCGAATTAACCAATTAATACACTATGGCGAAAAGAAAAAAAGTACGATTAGAATATCCGATAAAATCTTCCCCTTCGATTTTGTATAACAGCATAAGCTCTCCATCGGGCTTGTCCACTTGGTTTGCTGATGATGTAGATATTTATAATAATAACTTTAAGTTTAAATGGGATGGGGATGAACAAATTGCTGAATTAGTAAAAAAATCTCCGAATAAATACATTAAGTTTAAATGGAAAGATTCTGCCAATGATGAGTATTTTGAGTTTGAAATAATTCAAGATGAACTTACCGATGATGTAGCATTAGTAGTTACCGACTTTGTAGATGAAGCTGATGAAGTAAATGCAATACATTTATGGGATAGTCAGATTCAAGAATTGAAAAACTCCTTAGGAGCTTAACGTTAAACATCAATTTTACTAAAACTTTTTATTTCCATTTTACTAGTCAATTCGTTTTTTTATATCCTAATTCTTGTTTCTGCTTTAAATTATTGATTTTTGCACAATTAATTGAAAAATCTATTCATTGAAAAAGCTGCATAAATTAATCGTCATTCAGTTTTCAAAATCGTTCATCCCTACTTTTTTGGTAGTGTTGTTTATGTTGTTGATGCAATTTATTTGGAAATACATTGACGATTTAGCCGGAAAAGGATTAAGTCCGTGGGTAATTGGGCAATTGATGTTTTATTTCTCGGCAAGTATTATCCCAATGGTTTTACCTCTATCTATTTTACTTGCTTCAATAATGACCTTTGGGAACTTAGGTGAAACCTACGAAATAGTTGCTGCAAAAGCTGCCGGTGTATCTATTTGGCGATTGTTTTTTCCTTTATTGGGAGTTATTGGGTTGTTGGGGTTATTTGGGTTTTATACTTCCAATGTGCTTATTCCAAAGGCTAACTTAAAAAAAGGAGCTTTGCTTTATGATATCCGACAACAAAAACCCACATTATTAATACAATCAGGTGTGTTTTTTAATGGTATTGAAGGGATAAGTTTACGCGTTAAAGATAAAAACAGCGAAACAGGCGAAATGACAGATATTGTTATTTATGACCAACGTTCGGGGGGGAGCAAGCCAATAATTATTACAGCTGAAAAAGGAAAAATGTCTTTGAGTAAAGACAAGCAGTTTTTGTTTTTTACGCTTTATAATGGAAACCGATATGAGGAGATGGATAAGCAACAAGATTATGAAAAAACATATCCGCACACTACATTTTCGTTTCGTGAAGAACAAATAATTTTTGACTTACAAGCATTCAATTTTTCAAGAACTGACGAGAGTTTGTTTAAAAACCATTACCAAATGTTAGATATAGTGCAGTTGAATAAAGGTCATGATTCATTATCAAATTTAATACAGGTTAAGTTATCCGGACTTAAAGTTAGTTTAAATTCATATTTTCACTTTAACGATTCGTTGCGTAGAAATATAAAACCTATAATTGATACTGCTGTTAAAGATAGTTTATTGGCACACTTTGATCGCTTTAATCAGCAGTTATTGGTATCGGCAGCATTAAATCATGCACGTTCAGCAAGGGGATACGTAGATTATGCAATTAGTGATGTAGGCGATACTGCTCGTATCCGAAATAAATTTGATATGGAATGGCATAGAAAGTTTACACTTTCTGTTGCATGTATCATTATGTTTTTTATAGGTGCTCCATTTGGCGCGATTATTCGTAAGGGTGGATTTGGAATGCCATTAGTTATTTCTGTAATCTTTTATATCGTTTATCATATCTTATCTATTACCGGTGAAAAGATGGTAAAAACAGACACTGCAACAGCTTTCTCCGGTATGTGGGTAGCAATCTTAATATTAACGCCAATAGGCATTTTATTAACCTATCTCGCTTCTACCGATTCAAGTTTGTTTGATAAGGCTTCGTGGAAATCTGCATTTATGCGATTAATTTTTTGGGTTAAAAGAAAATGAGTATGCGTGTTTTAGTTTTATTAAATCGTATTCCTTGGCCAATTAAGGATGGAGGAACCCTTGCTCATTACAATTTAATAGCCGGACTTTATAAGCAAGGATGCCTGCTTACCATTGCTGCAATTAACACACAGAAACATTTTATCAATCCCGAAACACTTCCACACGCATTTACTAAACTTGGCAAACTGCATACTTCGTATCTTGATAATCGTATAAAACCAATCGCTGCATTTCGTAATCTTTTTAGTAAAAAATCATACCATATTGAGCGCTTTGATGACTATAAATTTGCTAACATGCTTACTAACTTGTTGCAAAACGAAACATTTGATTGGATAATTTGTGATGGACTTTATGTTACACCATATTTATCAATAATAAAAAAGTATAGCAAAGCAAAGGTGTGGCTACGCGAACACAATATTGAATTTGAAATATGGGAAACACTTGCTTTGCAAACAAAATTGCCAATTAAACGGTGGTATTTAAAACACTTGGCGCAAAAACTTAAAAACTACGAACTCCAAATTTTAAATGAATTTGATGCCTTAATTGCTTTAACCAATTACGATAAAAACAGATTAGTTAATTTGGGTTGCATTAAGCCAATTTTAGAACTTCCGGTTGGAGTTGAGTTGGTACGTACACAAATAAATGCACAACCTCAGCCGTTTAGTGTTTTTCATTTAGGTGCAATGGATTGGCAGCCGAATATACAGGCTGTAACGTGGTTTGTTGAGAATGTTTGGTCTAAAGTAATTACAAAAATACCTCAAGCAGTATTTTATATTGCCGGTAAAAATATGCCGGATAGTTTTGCAAAGTATCAAAGCAAATCCATCAAAATTATTGGTGAAGTGGATGATGCTATCGCATTTATGCAAAGCAAACAAGTGATGGTAGTTCCATTGCTTGCGGGCAGTGGAATCCGAGTTAAAATTTTGGAAGGAATGAGTATAGGTAAAGCAATTGTTTCTACTTCATTGGGGGCACAAGGTATTTACACTGATAATGCAATATTAATTGCGGATAGTGCTTCTGATTTTGCAAATTGTATTGTTGAGTTACTAAATAATACTGAGCAGGCAGAAACTTTAGGAGCAAATGCTAAACGTATTGCTTTTGAAAAATATGATAATAATAAGGTAATGGAGCAACTGCTCAATTTTTATAATACACTTTAGTCTGCTTAATTTGCAGTATATTTTATGAATACTTTTAATTTTAATACAATAGAAGAAGCTATTGAGGATATTAAGCAAGGGAAACTTGTTATTGTGGTTGATGATGAAGACAGGGAAAATGAAGGCGATTTTTTAACTGCCGCAGGAAATGTAACGCCTGAGGTAATTAATTTTATGGCTACACATGGCAGAGGACTTATTTGTGCACCAATAACAGCTGAACGAGGTAAAGAACTTGGCTTGAACTTAATGGTAAAAGACAATAATGCTGTTCATGAAACTGCTTTTACTGTTTCGGTAGATTTACTTACAAAAGGTTGCACCACCGGAATAAGTGCTCAGGATAGAGCTAAATCGGTTCAAGCATTAATAAACCCCAATACAAAACCGGAAGAGTTAGGTAAACCCGGACACATTTTTCCGTTAATAGCGAACAAAGAGGGAGTTTTACGAAGAGCCGGACATACCGAAGCTGCAATTGATTTGGCACGTTTAGCAGGGTTTGAACCTGCAGGTTGTATTGTTGAAATATTAAATGAAGATGGCTCAATGGCTCGCTTACCGGATTTGATAAAAGTTGCCGAGCGTTTTCATTTAAAACTTATTACCATTAAAGATTTAATTGAGTATAGATTAAAAACAGAAAGCTTAATTCAACGCGTTATATCCGTTGAAATGCCAACCAAATACGGGCATTTTGAATTAATTGCTTATGAGCAAAAAGATAATGGACAAGAACATTTAGTGCTTAAAAAAGGCACTTGGCAAAGTAATGAGCCGGTATTGGTGCGCGTACATTCATCTTGTATAACCGGTGATATTTTTCATAGCATGCGTTGCGATTGTGGCGACCAATTACAAAAGGCAATGCAAATGATTGAACACGAAGGGAAAGGAGCAATTGTTTACATTAATCAAGAGGGTAGAGGCATTGGGTTGATGAATAAATTAAGGGCATATAAATTACAAGAACAAGGTTTAGATACAGTAGATGCAAATATTCAATTAGGATTTAAACCCGATGAACGGGATTATGGTGTAGGAGCACAAATAATTCGAGATATCGGTATTCAAAAAATGCGGTTAATGACTAATAACCCTACAAAACGAGCAGGCCTTATTGGTTATGGATTAGAAATAGTAGAAAATGTGCCTATAAAAACCCCTACCAATAAGTTTAATGAAAACTACATAAAAACGAAACACGAGCGCATGGGACACGACTAATTATATTTTCCCATTTTTATTTGTTCAATTTCGGTATTCAAAAGATTTAACATTTTACAATAAAAAAAACTAAATTGTTTATTCAATTTTGTGAAGCTAAAGTTTGATGTAAAAATTTAAATTTGTCTATCAGTTGATTCTTCAATTTATATGCAGCCCGTTCCAATAATAGATACCGAGAAAGAAAATAAAGAAATAGTAAAGGCATATCGAAATATTATTAAAGCCTTTAAACGCAATTTAAAGCCTGAGGATAAAAAACTAATTCGTAAAGCATTTAATATGTCATTGGATGCGCATAAAAACATGCGAAGAAAATCCGGTGAACCATACATTTTTCATCCTATTGCTGTTGCTCAGATTTGTGTTGAAGAAATAGGTTTAGGACCAACTTCAATTGCATGTGCCTTGTTGCATGATGTGGTTGAAGACACTGAAATTACTATTGATGTAATACGCAGTACATTTGGCGATAAGGTTGCAACCATAATTGATGGACTAACAAAAATTTCAGGCGTTTTTGATTTGCAAGACAACTCTATTCAAGCCGAAAATTTTAAAAAACTTTTACTTACTTTAAGCGATGATGTTCGTGTTATATTAATAAAACTTGCCGATAGATTGCATAATATGCGAACATTAGACTCGATGAGTCCGAAATCTCAATTAAAAATCGCAAGCGAAACTCAATATGTGTATGCACCTTTAGCACATCGTTTGGGTTTATATGCAATAAAATCGGAGTTGGAAGATTTAGCTACAAAATATTTAGAACCGGAGAATTATAATTTTGTTAAAAATAAATTGCATGAAACCAAATCGCAACGGAATCGCTACATCAAACATTTTATTGAACCGTTGTTGTTAGATTTGGATGAAGAAGGTTTTAAATACGAAATTAAAGGTCGTCCTAAATCCATTCATTCTATTTTAAATAAAATGAAAAAACAAAACGTAACCTTCGAGGAAGTTTATGATTTGTTTGCAGTACGTATAATATTAGAATCTGAATCGGAAAATGAAAAATCAGATTGCTGGGCTGTATATTCCATTGTTACTAATCATTATCGCCCTAACCCCGATAGGCTTAGAGATTGGGTAAGTACACCAAAAGCTAATGGCTACGAGAGTTTGCATACTACTGTTATGGGGCCAAAAGGTAAGTGGGTTGAAGTGCAAATACGTACTAGGCGTATGGATGAAATTGCTGAGAAAGGATATGCAGCACATTGGAAATATAAAGATAATACTACAAAGGCAGATGTCGGAATAGAAGAATGGTTAGCAAGAGTTCGTGAAATCTTAGAAAATACAGACCAAAATGCACTTGACTTTTTGGATGATTTTAAAATGAATTTCTTTGCCGATGAAATTTTTGTATTTACTCCAAAAGGCGATTTACGTAAGTTTCCGGCTAATGCTACAATTTTAGATTTTGCTTTTGATATACATTCACATCTTGGCGAAACCTGTATTGGAGGCAAAGTAAACTCAAAGTTGGTTCCTATTAATCACATATTATCCAATGGCGATCAAGTTGAAATTTTAACATCCGGTAAACAAACCCCAAAAGACGAATGGCTTCAATTTGTTGTTACTGCTAAAGCTAAAAGTAAAATTAGAGATTGGCAAAAGCAGCTTAAATTAAAAGCAGCGGCTATGGGAAAAGAAATTCTTGAGCGCAAGTTTAATCAAGATAATATTCCATTTAATAGTGAAACTTTACAAGACATAGCTAATTATTTTAATCTACCTACTATTACTGAGCTGTATGCACAAATTGCGGATGCTAAAATTGATAAAACTGAAATTGATGTTGCCAAGATACTTGAGAAAGTAAAGCAAGATAAACTTGAAAAGCAAAAAGAACTAAAGCAGCAAAAAGAACTCCAATTGGATATAAAAGCTTTGTCTAAAAGTTTGCCAAAAGAAGGTGTAATAATTGGTGAAGGAACAGATTTGCCTTATAGCTTTAGTAAATGTTGTTCTCCAATTCCCGGAGATGAAATATTTGGATTTATTACAGTAGGTGAGGGAGTAAAAATTCATCGTACTAATTGTACAAATGCAATTAGCCTAATGAGTAACTATGGTTACCGTGTTATCAAAGCAAAATGGGCTAGTCAGCGTTTACAAAAATCAAAAGCATTTACTACCAATATTAAAGTACAAGGAATTGATAGTGTAGGTATAGTGAGTATAATAACCGATACCATAAGTAAACAACTCCAAATGAATATGCACTCCATTCATATTTCATCCAAAAACGGAACATTTGAAGGCAATATTGAATTGGAAGTTTTTGACACAAACCAATTGGATGAATTGATGAGTAAAATTAAAGCATCAAGCCCATTAATAAAGGTAAGTAGAGAAGATATTATTTAATACCAAAGACGAGAATGATTAACTAGAATACGTGCCTTTCTGCATGGTATGATGAACGTACCAGTGCCCCCGATTCTACATATTTTAATCCCATTTTCAATCCTTCTTCTTTATAAAAATTAAACTCATCTGGTTTTACAAAACGCTCCACTTTTAAATGCATCTTAGTAGGTTGCAAGTATTGCCCAATTGTTACCACATCGCAACCCCATTTATTCAAATCGTAAAGTGTTTCCAGTACTTCTTCTTGTGTTTCGCCTAAACCAAGCATAATTCCTGATTTTGTTCGTCTGCCACGTTCTTTAGTTTTTAAAATTTGTTCTAAGCTGCGTTCATATTTTGCTTGTGGTCTAACTTTTCGGTACAACCTTTTTACTGTTTCAATGTTGTGTGATACTACTTCCGGTTTTTCATCAATTACCTGATACAATAAATCCCATTTACTCATAAAATCCGGAATTAGAGTTTCTATTGTAGTTCCTGGTGATGTTTCTTTAATCAATCGAATAGTATCAGCCCATACTGTTGCACCTTTATCAGGCAGTTCGTCTCTGTTTACAGAAGTAATTACGGCATGTTTTACATCCATTAATTTAATTGCGTCTGCAACACGTTTTGGTTCTTCTCTGTCATATCCTAATGCTTTGCCGGTAGCTACTGCACAAAAGCTGCAACTACGTGTACATACATTACCCAAAATCATAAAAGTAGCCGTACCTGCTCCCCAGCATTCTCCCATGTTTGGGCAGCTTCCACTTTCGCATATCGTATGTAATTTATGTTGATCTACAATCTTTCTAACTCTTCTATAATTTTCTCCGGTAGGTAGTTTCACTTTCAACCATGATGGTTTCTTTACTCTTTCTTCTGCAAGTATTGGTAATTCTATCATTTTATTTGTTTTGTCCTATTGAATATCCTAAAAATAATGTAAAAAATAAATTTTTATTGATAGCATAGCTTTCAGCCATCAATGGTAATTTGTTTGGGAAAACATCAACACAAAATCCTGCTTCTATCAGTTGAAAAAAATCTGAGTAGTTGCCCCACTCAAATACTACGCTGTTTTTAAAATACCCTCCCACGTGTGTTTTTATTTCTCCAAATCCATTTGTGAATCCGGCATTGCCGTATATTGCTTGTGGTGCAATTGGTTTATTATCCGGGTCGTATTTTTCAGTAGCGATAAAATTTTGACCAAATGGGTCTGATGAACGTTTGAATACATCCACATAAATGGGTTTTAAAAATGCAAAGGTTGCTCCCGCTGCGTAGTTGTAGTGTATGGATACTGCATTTTTGTAATCTCTGTTTGTGATAAATAGGGTTTGCCCGTAACCTGAACGAAAGAAAAATGCCATGTTGATTCTTCCGGGTGTATATTGCCTTGAGCTTTCGGTTAAGCCATATACTCTTATTTCTTTCGGGTGGCGTATTCTGTCTAAGTCAAAATCAATTCCATTTTTTATGTTAGCTGTTTTTTGCCATTGGTACTTAAAGTTTATACCACCTAGTGACGAACTGTTTAAATGAAAACCATACAAAAATCGTTTTCTTAATAACAGTGTGGGTTCATTTATCATCTCATTCTGCGCAGAAACTATATCTGCACAAAACAACAATAAAAGCAAAGTCCATATTTTGGCAACTCCGTACATGCTACCTATATTTGATGTTTCAAAAGTAATAAAAATATGCATACTTCAGAGGTTAAATATTTAGGGAATTTACGTACAGAAGCAACACACATGGCTAGTAAAAGTAAAATAATTACGGATGCACCTGTGGACAATAATGGAAAAGGGGAAGCTTTTTCGCCAACCGATTTGGTTGCAACTGCCTTGGCTCAGTGTATGATAACCATTATGGGTATTGAAGCCAATAAATTGAATATTAATATGAATAATACTCAGGCTACAATTATTAAACGTATGGGAATTGGACCAAGGCGAATTGTTGAGATTGAAATAGAAATTACGCTTCCTTTGTCAGTAATGGAATACAAAGAACATTTGGAACAAGCAGCATACAACTGCCCTGTTGCAAAATCATTGCATACTGATATCCGACAAAAAATTTCTTTCCGTTATGCTTAAAATAATATGCTTAACCAATCCAAACTGTATTTAGGGCAACTTCCTTTGCAAGAAGCAAGTCCTAATATTACAGTACAAATAAGTATTGCGTAAATTTTCCTTTTCATGAGGTTTTTAATATTACATAACAAAGGTAGCTAAAATTAATGCAAGCGATTGAAGATGTTGACATACAAAAATGGGTAGAGTATAGTAAAACATACACCCAAATACGGTTGATTGAAATGCTGAAAAATCAGTATCCCTCCCATTGGGCGTTAATAATGCAACAAATTCCAATTCAATCTAAACTTAAAAATAAATTACCATCTTGGTATGCGAAAGGTTGTATGGTAACAACAAAAGCCTTGGAGCAAGCAAGTTCAGAAGCAACTGCAATTTTTAAAGCTTCACTTATTAATGGAGATACATTGGTAGATATCAGTGCCGGATTGGGTGTAGATGCATTTCACTTTTCTAAAAAATTTAAGCACGTAATTAGCATTGATACAAATAAAGAGTTAAACGAACTTGTACGGTATAATAATTACAAATTAGGTGCTAATAATATAACTAGGCTCGACAATAATGCAGAAGAATATTTAATGTGTGCAACAGAGAAATTTGATGTTGTATATTGTGATGCCGATAGAAGACCAAATGCAACTGAACGTGTATTTACTATTGAAAACTCAACACCAAATATTTTGAAATTACTTCCCATAATTCAAAATAAAGCCAAGAAGTTTTTGTTGAAACTTTCTCCCTTAGTTGATTTAACATACATCTGCAAAACGATGCCAAATATTGCTACCATAGTAGTTGTAGGTATAAAAAATGAAGTAAAAGAAATTCTTGTTTTAATTGATTTCAGTAATGAAAAAAGTGAAATTGAAATTTGTGCAACTGAGGTAGATTTTGATGGTAAAATTACTAATCGGTTTTCATCGTTTGAAACCATTGTAAATACTAAAAAGTTGAATTTAACACATTCGTATTTTTATGATCCATCGGTAATGTTATTAAAATCGAATTTAGTGCTGCAATATGCAAATTTTATAGAAGCAAAACTTATTTCAAAGCGTAGCGGATATATGGTAAGTGAAAAGGAAATTGAAAATTTTTTTGGCAGAAAATTCATAGTAATTAACCAAGTGTCCTATAGCAAATCAGCAATTAATCGGTATTTAACTAACAATAAAATTTCTCAAGCGAATGTTGCTGCTCGTGGTTTTGTTGATACAGTAGAAGGCTTACGAAAATCATTCAAATTAAAGGATGGGGGAGAGGATTACTTATTTTTTGGGGTAGATGCTGTAAATGAAAAATGGATGTGGCACACCCGTAAAAGTTAAGATTCTTTTCGTTTTACTAACATGTATAACTGTTCGTCTAATTTTAGCCAACCGTAATCGTAAATAAAAGTATATACAGTTCCGGTTTTGGTTTGGTATAAATGTGTGTGGTACGAAAAATTAAATCCTTTATCAATCAGCTTTTGTTGCGATACATTTATTTTTCCGGTTTCAGGTGGTACAAATTCTTCTAATATTTTTCTATTTCGCTTGAGTTGTGTATTGATGTCTTTAACTATTTTGGGTTCTGTTTTAAATTGGTTATTGTATGTAGTACGGCATTGGTCATCACAAAATTTCTTATCCGACCTCCCCTGAACCTCTGAGCCACAACTCAAGCATATTTTCTTTGCAGATTGCATAACCGTAATTATAAACTGTTATTGAATGGAAGATTGTACAGGTACACGCATTTGCAAACCTTCGTATTTGGTTGCATCTTTCACTTGTTTGTACCAGGTATATTGTTCACCCATTTGGTATCGCAACCAATATGCAGATGCTTCCATACTTAAATTATTCATCAATTCATCCAATGCTGATTTTTGTTCGGGATAATTGATAATTCTGTATTTGTCAATAGATGCTTGCTTGGCTGCAATTTCAATTGCTTTATCCAATCCACCGTATTCATCAATAAGCCCTATTGCTTTTGCATCCGTTCCGCTCCACACTCTGCCTTGCGCAATACTATCAACAAATTCCTTTTTCAAGTTTCTTCCTTCAGCTACTTTCTCAATAAAATCAGTATAAATTCGGTCAATGTAGCGTTGCATTATTTGTTTTTCTTCGTCAGTTAATGCCCTGTTTGTTGTACCCATATCTGCATATTTGCCAAACTTTACCGTTTCAACATTTATTCCTAATTTTTCTTTTATCAATTTTTGTGCATTTATCAATAAAGCAAAAACTCCGATGCTTCCTGTAATTGTATTTTTTTGAGCCACTATGGTATTTGCCGGGCAGGCTATATAATACCCGCCACTTGCTGCCATATCTCCCATTGATACTATTACCGGTTTTATTTTTTTAGTAAGTTTTACTTCTCGCCATATTACATCACTTGCCATTGCACTTCCACCAGGCGAGTTTACACGTAGTACCACGGCTTTAATTGTACTGTCTTCTTTTGCTTTTCTTATGCTTTCAACAATTGTAGTTGAACCCATCGTGTTTTTATCGCTGTTTCCACTTACAATATCACCAACACAATAAACTACAGCAATTTTTTCTTTAACACTGTACGGTGTGTTTTTAGCGTGTTTGGCAAGCTCTTCCGATGAAACACTAGTTACATCTTTATATTTTTCAACACCTGTTTTCTTAGTTAATATTTCCAATACTTCATCCTCAAATAAAATATTGGTAATTAACCCGAGTTTTTTTGCGTCTTCCGGTGATTGTACCTTTAATTCATTAATAATTTCTATTAACTCATCTGTTTTTAAATTCCTTGATTTTGCAATGTCATCACAAAAATTATTGAATATGCTTCCTGTATATGCTTCAATTTGTTTTCTGTTTTCATCACTCATTTTGTTTGTAATCAACGGCTCTCCCGCTGCCTTATATTTTCCATGACGAATAAGTTGTGGCTCAATTCCCAGTTTGTCAAACAAACCTTTTAAATACGGTGTGCTATTACTGAAACCATCTAACAATAACTCTCCGGATGGGTTTAAATATATTTCATCAGCTACACTGGCAATGTAGTAACTATGTTCTTCTAATACTTCACCATAAGCTATTATAAATTTTTTACTGGTTTTAAAATCTATTAATGCTTCTCTTATTGATTCAAGCGTGGCATAGCTATTGGGTGATATGCTAACATTTAAATATATGCCCTTGATGTTTTCATTTGTTTTAGCTTCTTTTATTGCTTTAAGTATGTCATTCAATCCGCTATTTAATTTAGTTGGAGTAAAACTTAAATCCATACTTTCAAATGGATTTTTACTGGTTCTTTCCGGTATTACATAATCTAATTTAAGTGTTAAAATACTGTTGTTTTTTAGTTCTTTTATTTCCTCCTTATCAAATGCAGAAACCATTGCACTTACTGTAAAAATAAATATGAAAACAAGCAGTAAAAACGAAATCAAACTGCCAACTATTGTTGCAAAAGTGTATTTTAAAAATTGTTTCATTTTAAATAAAATTAAGATTCCAAATTTGCAAAATATCTTTCACATTATTGATAGTAATTGTTCGCTTTAATCTGGGCTGTTATATTTTGAAAAATTTTTCCTTCTGAAAAAATAAACAAGCACAACTCTAAAATCTGATGTATTTTCGAGGCATGGAAAATTTCTCATTATTTGCTATTTCCCCAATTGACGGAAGGTATAATAAACAAACAACTCTACTCTCAAAGTATTTCAGCGAATATGCTTTAATTCAGTTTCGTGTTTTAATTGAAATTGAATATTTAATTGCCTTGGCTGAAATTCCATTGCCGCAAATGAAAGGAAGAATAAGTGTGGCTGATAAGAAAGCTTTGCGTGATATTTATTTACTTTTTTCTGAGAAAGATGCTATTGCTATTAAAGAAACTGAAAAAGTAACTAATCATGATGTTAAGGCTGTAGAGTATTTTGTTAAAGAAAAGTTAGCTCAATTGGATTTAAGTGAGATAAGTGAGTTTGTTCATTTTGGTTTAACATCTCAGGATATTAATAACACAGCAATTCCATTAAGTTTAATGGAAGCTAATTTGCAAGTAATGCTGCCTGAACTATTGGCTTTGTTGGATAAATTGAAAAACTTGGCAAAGGCTTGGAAAAACATTCCCATTCTTGCTCATACACATGGCCAACCGGCATCTCCAACTAAACTTGGTAAAGAGGTTTTAGTATTTGTTGAAAGGATAGAAGCACAAATTAACTTGTTTAAGCAAATACCGTATAGTGCTAAATTTGGGGGGGCAACCGGTAACTTTAATGCTCATCGGGTTTCATATCCTAAACACGATTGGGTTGAATTTAGTAACAAGTTTTTGGATGGATTAGGATTGAAAAGAAGCCAATATACTACCCAAATTGAACATTATGACAACCTTGCTGCAATGTTTGATAATTACAAACGGATAAATACCATTTTACTTGATTTGTGTCGCGACTTTTGGCAATATATTTCAATGGAATATTTCAAGCAGCAACTCAAAAAAGGTGAAGTAGGCTCATCTGCTATGCCGCATAAGGTTAACCCAATTGATTTTGAAAATGCCGAAGGTAATCTTGGTATTGCAAATGCTGTATTTGAACATTTGTCAGCAAAATTGCCCATATCTCGCTTGCAGCGCGATTTAACCGATTCAACGGTATTGCGTAATATTGGTGTGCCATTAGCGCATAGCCTAATTGCTTATAAAAGTATCTTAAAAGGATTAAATAAGCTTTTGCTTAATACAAGTGCTATTGAAAAAGATTTAGAAGACAATTGGGCTGTATGTGCTGAGGCTATTCAAACCATACTTAGGCGTGAAGGTTATCCGAAACCTTACGAAGCATTGAAAGAACTTACACGAACTAACAGTAAGGTAACTCAAAAAAGTTTACATGCTTTTATTGACAGCTTGAAAATAAATGCAAAAGTTAAAACAGAATTGAAAAAAATTAGCCCGCACAATTACACTGGAGTATTTTAAACGAATGAAGTTAAACCTAAAAAGACCCTTGGTTGTTTTTGATTTAGAAACAACCGGAATCAATATTAATTCAGATAGAATTGTTGAACTTTCGTACATCAAGGTTATGCCGGATGGCTCGGAAATAGCTAAAACCTATCGTTTTAATCCGGAGATGCACATACCTATTGAGGTAAGTAAAATTCATGGGATATATGATGAGGATGTGAAAAACGAACCAATTTTTAAAGCAAAAGCAAAAGACCTGGCTAATGAATTTGTAGGTTGTGATTTTGCCGGATTTAATTCCAATAAATTTGATTTTCCATTGTTAGTTGAAGAGTTTTTGCGTGCAGATGTTGAGTTTGATGTGGATAATAGAAAATTTGTAGATGCACAGCGAATATTTTTTTTAATGGAACCTCGTAATTTAAGTGCTGCTTATAAGTTTTATTGCAATCAAACATTGGAAAATGCACATTCAGCCGAAGCAGATACGCGTGCTACTTTAGAAGTACTTAAAGCTCAAATTGAGCGATACCAGGAGTTACAAAATGATTTGAATTTTCTTCATAATTTTACCAAACAAGATAGAAACGTTGATTTGGCAGGAAGAATGATATTCAATAAAGATAATAAGCCAATTTTTAACTTTGGTAAATACAAAGGAAAACTTGTAGAAGATGTTTTTAATACCGATTTAGGTTATTACGATTGGATGATGCAAAATGATTTTGCACAAGAAACAAAAAAGCGACTAACTCAAATAAAATTGAAAATCTTTAAACAATAAAAAAGCGGGCTTGCCCGCTTTTTTATTGAACCTATCTTGTTTTATTTTTTAATAAATTTCAATCGTTGTGAGTTGCCAAATTCATCCGTTAATACTATAAAATAAACTCCACTCTTTAAGTTAGGATTTAAGTTTACTTTTAGTTCATTGTTATTTCCTGTTTCCATGTTTACGGCTTCTGCTACAAGCTGACCTGTTATGTCATAAATTTCATAATCAATAGCACCACTAACATTTGAGTTTATAGAAAGTTCTACAAAATCATTTGCCGGTACAGGATATAAATTTGTTGCTATTTCAGTGTTTTTCTCTACATCATTCTCAAAACTTACTATTTGAATAATGCTGTATTCAAATTTGCCATCTCTATCTACACTTTTTAAACGATAGAAATTGTTTTCTCCCATTTTAGGGTTTAAATCACTAAATTGGTAGCTAACTTTAACTGTAGAATTTCCTTTAGCGCTTACTACACCTATTTCACTAAAGTCAATACCATCAGTGCTTCTTTCAATTATAAATAATTTACTGTTAATTTCAGTAGTAGTATTCCAGGTTAAGCGAGTTGTATTCTTTTCTTTAGCAGCAGTAAAATTGACCAATTTAACTGGTAATGGATTTAAATTTTTGCCTATAATAATGCTAAAACGATTTGCACCTTGTGTAGCAGCATTATTAGCAATAGTACTAAAGTTGTAAACAGGGCTAGTTCTTAAATTATATAAATTATTTGTGAATGCATCAGTTAAAAACACATCGTATTGTGCATCTACATTTAGTAATCTGTCAAATGTTAAGCGGTAGTTTGCACTAGTGTTTGTAGGTAATTTTAAATGCAAATAAACTGTATCAATTCTGTTAATATTTAATGATGGAATATTATTTACAGCATAACGAATTGTAGGGCAAGCTGAGTTATATGAAGCGATATTTCCTCCATTGCTTGCAAATTGAAATTTCTGAGCATCTATATTATCAAAACAAAATGTTGCATTTGAAGCAAAGTCTAAAATTATTTCATCAGAATGATCAGCAACATCTAATACTTTAATTGAAACACCTTTGGATGAGTCTGCTTTAAATAAGGTAGTAGCAGCACTTGTTTGTGTTACATCTTTGTCTGCTTCCTCTATTTGAATAGAACCGGTAGCTGCTGTTGCTTCAACCCAAAATGCTTGTCCGGGTCCAATATATCTGGTAACGTTATTTGTACCACTGCCACTTGCTGTATATGTTCCATAAGCACCATTACCGCTTACACCGGCATTTGGGTTAAATGTATAATAAGTAGCAGCAACATTAGTACGTGAAATATTATCCCAATCAATAATTGCTTGAAACGGATTACCAACCAAATTCCAACCACTTCCGGTACCTTTGGTTACATTAATAGTTTGTGTACCTGTTAATAATGAACCGGATGCGCTTAATGTTACATTGTTAGGTGAAGGCGGTGTTGCACCTAATAGTGTACAACCTTGCGAACGTGCACCACGTACAAAAACACGATAGCCTGTTTTTGAAGCTAAATTGGTACTTGTTGTATTAGCTATTGCTGCCCATGCTCCGGTACCTTCATTATATGTGTATATACTTGCTGAATTGGTTGTACTTGCATCAAATCCGTTAGAGTTTTTGGTATCCGTTGCACAATTTCCTCCGGTACCTGCTCCTGTAATTGGAAGTTGTTATTGGTGATGCAAGAAATCTCCATTTTCTACCGGTAGCTCCTGCTATAAATCGCTCTACTGTTGCATTGCCGCTTAATGTACCTGATACTTCACCAAGTTGCCCACTTGCTGAGTTAGAGGTTGAGCGAAATATCAATTGGTTGTTTGTATTATATGTACCTGCAGGTATAGTCATTACTCCACTTATGCGTATATTTGGTGTAAAGCTTGATAAAGAAACGCTTTTACCGGATTTGTTAATTATTAAATCCTTTAAATCTAAGTTGGTTAATGTCGTTGCACCACTAATGGTTTCATTAGAAAAACCGGACAAAAAACCAATTACTGAATTTGATGTACAAGTAATTGATCCGTTGCTTTCTATTTTTAAACTTCTGCCTAAATTAACACGTTTTTCAAACTGAATAGTACCTCCACTTGCTTGGTTTATTACCAAGGTAGGAAGTAGTCCACCTTCTTTAGTCAAGTCAGAGTTTCCAATTATTTTTTGTTGTGTGTTGCCTACAAGATTTATATTAGGTGAAGTTGCTTGTGAAGAGCCACTTCCACCGGTAGCATTAAAGTCAGTCAAATCTAAGTTTTTATATAAATTTAGATTTGTGCCTGAGCCTCCAAAATGTAAATAATTTGTAGATGAAGAAACTAAAACTAAATTTCCTTTTACATCAATATTTGCAGGAATAGTGATTGTTCTATTCGTTATTGCATTTAAAGTAATTGTAAGGTTGTTAAATCCATTTGTTCCGGTATAACCAGAAGGAAGATTTTTATTGGCAGCAAAATATACCTTTACTGTTCCTCCATTTGCATTAAATGAGCCTGAGCTTAATCCGGAAAGTGTTCCGCTACCAACTACATTTATTAATAATTCACCAGATGGAGCAGTAAAAGTACAAGATGCAATATTAAATCCACCTGAACTACCTCCATAAGCACTTGCATCTACTTCAAAATTTTGGGCACTTCCTGCATTTGCAGTACCTCTTGGCATCTGAAAGTTACCAGTATATAAAGAACCTGCAACGGTTAGTGTCATACTATTATTAGCTACATTATTAGCTACAGAAAAGAATGGGGTAGTTATGGAGTTGTCGGTTTCAATTTCAATTTTTCCGGAAAACCCTGATGCGGCAATAGTAATTCCTCCGTCTCCAACTGAAAGTGATGTATTGTTAGTTAATGTTATAATACCACTGTATCCATTCTGTATTGTAATACTATATGCCTCAGCTCCTAATCCATCTAATGTGCAATCATCGTTACTATAATTACCATCAAAAACAACATCGTCTGAATTTGTTGGTGCTGCGCCAGCATGCCAATTGCCGTCATCACTCCATGTATTGCTTCCATTTCCATTTGTCCATGTAAAATCTGTTTGGGCAAATAATGGCGTAATAAATAAAACTGAAAGTACAGTTGTAAGTATATATTTTTTCATAACGTATTAAGTTTTGTTTAATGGTGGTTTTTAAAACCACAAATTTATACACTAATCAGCAAATATTCAAGTATTATGTAAAATAAAATTATTGAAAAATAATATTGTATTACAATTGTTTAGTAATCTTTATAAACTTTACTTTTGCAGTACGGATTAAATTTATTTAATATGAAAAAAATTGTTATACTATTAAATCTTTTGTGTGCATTTTATTTTAATTCACTTGCACAAACTACTTACACATGGAACGTAACACGAGGTGATTGGAACTCACCTTCAAGTTGGAGCCCTGCACGTAATACTCCGGCTGCCAATGATATTTTGGTGTTTAATGGCTCAACCATACCAAACGCATGTGCTACATTAATAACAACACAAACAATAGGTAAACTAAGAATAATTAATAATGCCAATGTGCGGTTTATAGCCAAAGCACCTACACAAGCTACAGGTACTATTAGCCGCGCAAGTGGTAATGTTACAGGTAGTTCAACTTTATTTACTACCGAATTAAAACAAGGAGATGTAATTACAAATGGAAATGCTTTTTATGGTGAGGTTTCAAGCATTACTTCTAACACAGCAATGGTTGTTTCTGCACTTGGTAATTTAACAAATGTTCCGTTTTACTTTGCACAAAGCTTAAATTTAAATGATGGAACCACTTCGGCTCTTGATATTAGCAGCGGTTCGGTATTAACCATGAGTGACTCTACCTTAGTAATTCGCATTTTAAACGGAAGCAAAGGAAGTGTTAATGGAACAGTTAGAATGTTAAATG
>JACFNJ010000268.1:1053-2161 GCA_019454865.1 Bacteroidia bacterium | reverse complement strand
TGGCTGAAACTTTATTAAAGAAAATATCAAATATGATAAACATAAATTGAACACAATATTATTAAAAGATGAAGTTTATATGCCGCTCAATGAGCAATCATTGGCTTATTATTTAACTGAATTTAAGAAAGTGATATTGATATTGCCTTAGTTTAAGAAACAGATACAACCTTTGTTTAACGACCGTTTGCGTTTACAAGGCTTTTAGATATTTACCCTCGTACAGATATTTTAGTGTATACACCCGAAGAATTTACAAGACAACTTTTAAGGAAAGACCAATTTTGGGAAAATTTCAAAAAAGATGCAGTGAGATTAATTTAGGTCTGGTTCTTTAAATGAATAATTGCTTTAATGTTTTCAATGGTTAAATTGTTAGGCAAATGACAGGGGCTAATAATTTCAATTCTATTTTTGAAAGCAAACACTTGAATTGATGCTAAAAACCTTTATTCTGGTACTTTTGCAATTCAGATTTGGTGCGAACCGGTTGTGTTTCCATTCTTAATAAATCATTAAACAATATCATTTCAATGGATAAATTGTTGACTAAAAGACAGACGTTGGGGAATATGTCAGTATATTTAAAATACAATTTTTAATATAAAGTCTAAACTTACGATAATTGGAGATACATAATGAAATTACCAATACTAATTGTAGTATCGTTTTTGACCACGAGCTGTGTAACATTGTTACCGATTGATGAGCGACAAGTAACCTATATAGAAGAATCTACTAACGCCGATGCCATTACTGCTTATGAACGTGCTGCCGCGCAAATTGCGAGAACATCCTTTCGCAATTTACAAATTTTGTTACAAGATAAGCAAGCAAAGCAAATCATTGCAAGTTATACATTGACAGGCTGTGCGGCCTCAAACTACTTGGCCACCGAAAAATCACCTTCTTGGCATGAGTTCAAATTAGAAATTGAAACTAAAAATAACCGTGCAAGAATTCGTATTACTGATCTACAATCTTGGGCCGAAGTAAAAACATTAGAGTCAACCCTGCTTAATCCAGAAGCTCCTAGCTCACGAAGCCAGTATGTCTTTGGCCCTCGAACCAAAGAACAGCTTGACGGTACAGTTACAACATGTATAAA
>JACFNJ010000268.1:0-1043 GCA_019454865.1 Bacteroidia bacterium | reverse complement strand
CTTATTACAGCAATTAAAGGTATGTCAAAAGATAATGATTGGTAAGTTTTAGATAAATGAATCGTCTCTGTTTAACTTACATAAGTAAAAATGAGAATCTTAACCAAGTTCTTTTATTGAAAAAAATATATATTTGCAATCGGAAAAAGGCATTTTTATCCTATGGGGTAAGTATTTTCTTAATTTCAGAAGAAAAAGAAGTATCAAGAAACAGTGTAAATCATGGGCTTCTTGAAATAGTAAATCAAAATAGGTGTTAACTTTGCTAACAAAGATTTGTCTGTGTGAAGTATCGTATTTAGATATATTTTCAATAATTTATTCAATCTTCAACTTTTTCAATAAAAATTACTTTCACAAAATCATTTTTGAGGTATAATACTTAAAATTAAAATCCGACCTAAATAAAAAAAATTCAACAAAGTACAATTATTTGTCTCGGTGCCGTGATTGTATAAGAGAAAGGAAGGAAAATGGCGAAAGCGTACTTTAATTACTGGGGCAAAGCTGACCAAGAAAAAAAGCTTTGGAAGCCAGTGGTAACACACATGCTTGAAGTTGCTAGTGTAGCTTATCAATGGACCAATAGTCGCGATCCATTTTGTAAATATTGGTCAAACCGCCTTGATATTGATCGAAATGCATTATTAGATTTAATTTCTTTTATAGCAACTATTCATGATTTAGGTAAATTTTCTTATGAATTTCAATCGTATATTCCTGAGCTTTTGAAATTCTTATCGGGACAAGAGCCAGCACAAACAAGCAGTTGCAAACACCCAAGTTCTGGTTTTCTACTATGGGATTGCCTACTTTGGGGAAAGCTTAACAATAAAATTATTTTGCGTTCTAACCAAAAGGTCAATCGACTTGCTCGTACTATTCGACCATTGTTAACGGCCGGCTTCGGCCATCATGGTAAACCAGTTGATTCACCAGATAGTATTGATCAAGATCGTTTTCTTTCTCAACAATTTAAAGAACAAGATAAAAAAATAGTTCTTGAGTTTTTTGATGACTTACTAGAATTATTTCCTACAATT